>JAEUIE010000015.1 GCA_016795155.1 Planctomycetia bacterium
TCCTCAGCCGGAAAGAGGTGACGAATCCGCTCATACTTCTCTTCGGATATCGAATGCCGTTCCATGGCAGAATCTCCTGATTTGACAGAAGACCCTATACCTGATTACGCTGGCTTGCCTAGAGTATTTCCACACGCCCTAGTTCAGGCATTTCTGCATTGCACTGAGGAATTTCTCAACGTTCTGGATGGAGCTTCCATAGCCCATCAGGCCAATTCTCCAGATTTTGCCTTTGAGTGGTCCCAGACCGCCTCCGATTTCGATTCCATATTCATTCAGCAGTTTTTTCCTGATCGTCAAATCGTCGATGCCGGATGGTATTTCAACAGCGGTAAGGGCAGGCATCTGGCACGATTCATCGGTCAGCAACTTGAGCCCCAATTGCAGCAAGCCTGATTTTAGAGCCTGCCAGTTCCGTTGATGCCTTTGCCAGCGAGTTTCCAAGCCTTCCTGCAGTACCAGCTTGAGTCCTTCATGCAGTGCATAGAAGGAAGTGATTGGTGCGGTATGATGATAAGCTGGCGCAGAACTCCAGTATTTCATGAGTTCGAGGATATCGAGATAGTAACTCTGCACTGGTTGCTTGCGTTGTCTGACTTTTGTAATGGCACGCTCATTCATGGAAACCGGCGCCAGTCCGGGTGGACAGCCGAGTCCTTTCTGACTGCCTGAATAAACTGCATCGATCTGCCATTCATCCACTTTCAGCGGTATCGTTGCCAGGCTGGTAACAGCATCAACTACGAGCAGGGTGTTATGAGTCTGGCACAGTCTGCCGAGGTCTTGCAAAGGTTGACAGGCTCCGGTTGATGTTTCAGCATGGACGATGCCCATTACTTTGGGTTGGTATTGAGCGAGTGCCGATTGGATGGCTTCTTGGTCAAAGCTAGTTCCCCAAGTGGCACGAACGACTTCGACATTAGCGCGGCTGCGTTTGGCGATATCACCCATGCGCTCGCCGAAAAAGCCTGCTGCACAGATGAGTACTTTATCGCCAGGTTCAATCAGGTTGGCGAAGACACATTCCATGCCCGCCATGCCGGTGCCGCTAACAGCTAAGGTGTGTTCATTCCGTGTTTGAAAAACTTTTCGGAGAGCATCCTGTGTTTCCAACAGGATTTGCATGAACACGGGATCCAGATGCCCCAGCATCGGCTTCGATTGTGCTTGCAAAACATCAGGGTGTGGCTCACTGGGGCCTGGGCCAAGCAAGATGCGAACAGGAGGCTGAATACTCTTCATAAGTTCTAATTTCTATAAGCTCCAACCCTGACGATAAGTTTTTCTGAGAAGCTTATCCACTTCAGGCTGGCTGTTTTTCACCCAAGACGCTGATTGATCCCACTCAAGGGTTTTACCCGTGCGGTATGAGACCGTACCGAGCAGGACTGCCATGGATAATGGACCGCTGTAATCGAATTGGCAAAGTGGCTGGCCGTTGCCTTTGATCGCTTCGCACCATTCGCGATGGTGTCCCTTCGTAGCAGGAATAGTCTGCTCGAGTTTAAGGTTGGCGAATTTGTCCTGTGGTAAGAGCAAATACTTGCCGTAATCGGCAAGAAGCATGCCTTCGGTGCCTACAAACAAGTTGCCAGCACCCCACTTTGGCATGCCTTCCTTATCGAATTGTGGTGGTCGTTTTCCACCATCGTACCACGTCAATGGAATCGGACTACCTCCGCAGGGTCTGGCAAATTGGTAACGGGCAATGACCCATGTGGGACAGCCGGTTCGGTGCACCGGTGAACCTTCAGCAGTTACCTGTAAAGGCATACTCAGCCCGAGTGCCCAGAATGGCAGATCCATATGATGGCATGCCATATCACCAAAACAACCTGTACCAAACTTCCAGTATTTTCTCCAGTAGAACGGTACAAAACTGGGGTGATAGGCCTGCTCTTCAGCGGGCCCCAGCCACAAATCATAGTTCAAGCCGGGTGGAATTGCTGGCTTATCAGCGGGAAAATCCTCAGCGGCATAGCTTCCACCAACCCATGTGTGGACTTCCTGAATGGTTCCCAGTTTGCCACTTTGAACAATTTCTACCACTCGACGATAATTATCACCCGCATGGATTTGCGTTCCCATTTGGGTGACCAACTTTCGCTTCCTGGCCTCGTTCATCAAAGCCTGAACTTCATGGATAGAGTGACAGAGAGGCTTTTCACAATAGACATGCTTGCCTTCCTTCATGGCTGCTATGGCTATCGGGGCATGCGTATGATCCGGCGTGCAGACAGCAACAGCATCCACATCACGACGTGTAACAATTTCTCTGAAATCCTGACTGAAGAATGCCTGCGAATGAGTAGATCGTTCCTTCTTGACGCGATCGCTATCAACATCGCAAAGGGCAACGATGTTCTCGATTGCAGCCAGGTTGCCAAGACTGAACCCACCCTGCCCGCCTACGCCAATAATGGCAATACCAAGTTTCTGATTGGCTCCGGGAATGCGGGCATAACTCGAAGCGGAAAGGGTGAGAGATGAGATTCCTGCAAGAGATGCATGAAGAAAATCTCTTCGAGAGTGAGCGGTTTTCATATGACGTGGCCTGAGTGAATCCTGGTGGTTTTACTGATTGGCCTGTTTCATTACTTCAAAACAGGCAGCGACATCATCGTAAGGATTGGCTGGGTTGGCTTCATACTCCAGGCTGACCATGTATTTGAAATTGACATCGCGGAGTGCCTGGAAAACCGATTTGACGTCAAGAACTCCCTTGCCGCAGATAACATCAGTCTTGCGCTGATTGTCGTGGTCTTTCAGGTGAACGCCAAAGTTTCGGGCGCCCATGGTTCGAATTTCTGCAGCGGGGTCCAGATGATGTCCCATTTGTGCTGAGCGAATCAGGTGGCCGGTATCAAGACAGGAGCCAATTAATGGATGGTGATCCTTCACTGCCTTCATAATGATCTCAGCAGAATACCAGCGGTGCATTTTGTTACCGCCGACGGGGCCATGAGGATGAATGGCAATTGCGATTTTGTATTCTTCGCATAGTTTATCCAGATTGTCGAAGGCATCGGGATCAGGATCAGCACTGAGCACCTTGATGCCAAGAGATTTTGCAAATTCAAAGAGCTTGCGATTCTGTTCAATGTCCTTGGTGAACCTCTGAACGCCAAACGCTGCAGGCTTCACCTGGTATTCATTGCAAAGTTTCAGAACGGTCTTCAACTGTTCTGGAGTACTATTCAGGGGGATATGGTTGTTGAAAAACTCAGCATGTCCTATTCCCAGTTTCTGCATGAACTGCAGGGTGCGTTCAAGATTGAAGTTGCGGAAAGTATAGCTTTGCAAACCCAGTGTAACAGGCTTAGCCTGGGCATTGGCATACAGGTAACCTGAGGTAAATAAGCTGGCCATGCTGGCCAAAAACGTGCGACGATTCATTATCAATTCCAGGTAGGAAAATCTGGTAGGAATGTGCAAGCCTCTACAGCATAATTATCTCGTCAGACAATTGCCAACCTTTTCCCGTCATCTCATGAAATAAACCAGGGCAAGACCGAAAAGACAGAGAATAGAAAACATCATCATCTCGATGAATGCTGCACCGAGCGACATGCCGAGCGTAATCATTACTGTTGGCACACCGATGATCAGAAGAAGAACAATCCAGATGGGAACAGGCTTGCGTTCATGTTGTGATTGGCTGGTTGTTGGTTTCATTCTAATGTTTTAAGAACACGATGTGAAAAACAAATAACCCCGGAATGGTTCCGGGGTTGTTTGCATCATTTTTACTTAACTGTAGCTGAATGTCCCTGCATGGTTCCCATCTCTTCGGCCCTGCCACCCAGATGTTCGTAGAGAAACTTCTCGGTGATGGCAAAGAAATGCAGACTGTTTTCAGGTCGTGCAAAGCCATGACCTTCATCAGCATAGATGACATACTGAACAGGGAGTCCAGCTTTCTTCATGGCATCATAAATCTGATCGCTTTCGGCTTGCTTGACACGAGGATCATTCTTGCCTTGACCGATCAGCAGTGGAGCTTTGATGCGATCCACCTTGTAGAGCGGGGAACGTTCCCTCAGGAAAGACTCTTCGGTTGCCAGATCGCCAACTCGCTTAGTGAAAATGGCTTTCATGGGTGCCCAGTAAGGCGGGATGGAATTCAGCAGAGTAATGATGTTGCTGGGGCCAACAATATCGACACCACAGGCAAATACGTCTGGTGTAGAGGTCAGTCCCACCAGAGTGGCATAACCTCCATAGGAACCACCCATGATGGCGACCTTCTTCGGATTTGCATAACCCTTGTTTACGACCCAATCAACGCCGTCAATCAGGTCCTGATGCATTTTGCCAGCCCATTCGCGATTGCCGGCATTCAGGAATTGCTTGCCGTAGCCGGTTGAGCCACGGAAATTGACCTGCAGAACTGCATAGCCTCGATTAGCCAGGAATTGCACGAGGCCGCTGTATCCCCAGCTATCTCGTGCCCAGGGGCCGCCATGCACCAGAAGCACCGTTGGCAGGTTTTTGGGTTCCACACCTATAGGTAATGTCAGATATCCACGAATCAACAATCCATCTTTTGCCTTGTATTCAATTGGTTCCATGCGGGCAAGTTTAACTTTCTCCAGTTTGCTGTTGTTGCTGTAGAGATAAGTAGCCTTTTTATTGGCTCGATCATAGAGATAAGCCGTTGCAGGACCATCATCTGCATCGTAAGAGACAATCCAAGTCTGATCATCTACTGTAGTGCTGGTGATATCAAAATCGCCTCGTCGAACCGATGCGAGGTACTTGAAGTCTTCCGCTACGCTCTGGTCAAGAATTGTCCATTCCGTCTTTGCTTTTTCGAATGCGACAGCCAATGGGATTTTTCTTTTACGATCACTGAAAGCATTGCTCACGTCAAACTCAGGATCTTCTGCAATGACTTCTTCTTTGCCGCTAGCGATATCCAGCTTCAGAAGTCGGGCAGTGTTGGCATTGTGATTAGCGATTATCCACAATGCTTTGCCATCTTCAGTGAAGGCGATAGGAGCCCCCTGCTCTTCTGAAGGCCAGGATTTCAGAGGTCTCCAGGCATCCTTCTCCTGGTCTTTAACCATCAATGTCTGCACGCCATCGTTGGCGCCCATCGTCATGCCGGCACGAGGCTTCATGTTCGGATCGAGTACATACCCGAGCACATTTCCTGGATTTTTTTCAATCAATTCCATCTGGT
This sequence comes from Planctomycetia bacterium, assembly GCA_016795155.1. Lineage (NCBI taxonomy): Bacteria > Pseudomonadati > Planctomycetota > Planctomycetia > Planctomycetia bacterium. Next base: position 5,186 of record JAEUIE010000015.1, read on the forward strand.
TGGTAGCCAGGTCCAGTTTGTGCAGATCGAAAACTCGTTTGTCCCGTTGATTCATGGACAGCACGATGGTAGTGGGGAACTTTTCTTCAAGAAAAATATTCTGAACGCGGACACCATCGAAGGGGGTGATATCAGTTGATTTCCCGGTTTCCAGTTCAACCTTGTGCAAGTGAAAATTCTCATCTCCTCCTGTGTCCTGGAGATAAAGAACATGTTTGTTGTCGAATGCCCAGAAGTAACGTCGGATGCCGCGTTTAGGGTCGTTGGTGATCTTGCGAGCATCATCCTTATCACGTGATCTGACCCAGACTTGTAGAACATTTTTGTCATCAGGAGCCAGGTAAGAGAGATGCTTGCCATCAGGTGAAATTTGTGTTCCGGCACGTTCTGGATTCCCGAATAACACCTCTCGCGGAATCAGTGGTGGTAACTTATCCTCAGCTTGAATATCATTTGACATCAATCCGATTCCAACGAGTGATAACAGGAGAATGGGCCATTTCATGAGGATTCCTTTATGTTAAGGTTTAATCAGGATTCGCGCAATTCGTTCCCTCATTCGATCGCTTACGATGTTTTTAGCGATTATGGTGCATTATTTAATACCTTTCACTGTATATTGCGGTTTCATGATAAACAAAATTAATAACTATCTACGCTCACGTCTTCAGCCTGGCTTTCTGGCAATGATTGCTGGGTGCATCATTCTCGTTGGAGTGACATTGGCTGCTATCAGCTTTTCCACTTCGCATGAAGGTACCTCGGCGGTGGGCATTCCCTGGGGCGCTGATTTCGCAGGGTTCTATGTTGCTGCACAGCTTCTGAGCGAAGGCCATGTAGACAGGCTCTATGATCGTGAGTTACATGCAACCTATTATCATCGCCTGTTTCCCAAGATACCAGCCGATGAAGTCATTCCGTATGTGCACCCTCCATTTGTTGCCTCATTTTTTCGAAGTTTGGTCTGGCTGGAATACGATTATGCCGCACTCATCTGGCTGATCATATCTCTTGTGCTTTACCTCACTGGTTTGAGAACCATGCTGCTGGCATGTCCAAAACTGAAAAGCAGAGACTACTGGCTTGTTATCCTTCTGGCCCTTTCGTTCGAGCCGTTCCTGTTTGAATGCTGGCTGGGAGGCCAGTTATCAGCCATTGCATTCTTGAGCTATGCACTAACATTTGTTTTCTATCAGCGCAATCGACCGGTACTTGCCGGAATTGCTCTTGGGATATGTTTCTACAAGCCAACGATGGTGATCCTGATCATTCCGTTGTTATTGGTTGCGCGTCAGTGGAAAGTCCTGCTGGGAATGACCATTACCGGTTCGGTGTTACTCATCTTCTCATTGATGACGACAGGTTGGGATGCAAATACAGGTTACGTTCAGGTGCTGCTGGAGTTCCGTCAATCGACATCCTCCAAAGAACAATTAGCTATCAGAATATGGAAGTATGTTGATTTCAATCACTTCTATCGACTGCTGCTTGGTGCAACAATGTATCAGCGCGTTGCATTCGTAGTGACATCAGTCATCATCTCGTTGGTTCTTTTGCTGCCCGGCTGGTGGAATTGGAAAACACATATTGAAGAGCGGCGCAAGTTATGGGCGGTTACTCTGTTTCTGATTCCCGTGATCAATCTGTATGTAGGCGTGTATGACTCAATTCTGGGAGTGCTGGCTGTCATCATTGTTACTGAATGGATTCTGGAACAAAGCCAGGAACCAGCAGGGTTGCTGTTCCGGACAAGCTGGGCCTATTGGCTGTTGGCACTGGCTGTGGCACCCTGGTTCAGTCAATATCTGGCAAAGTCAGCAGGTTTGCAGGTTTACACGTTGTTATTGTTACTTCTCGCAGTGCATGCATGGCGTATCAGAAAATCACTGTCTAGCTGACAGCAGGTTGCTGCATCGTCATGCAATGTAGAGTCCCCAATCCCCAGACAAGATCGCCACAGTAAATTCCGACCACTTCACGATCTGGAAAACAGTGCGCCAGCGTGTTCAATGCATGTCGGTCAGCGGGATCGTTGAATACAGGAACAAAGACCGTTTTGTTGGCGATCAGGAAGTTGGCGTAACTGGCAGGAAGCCGTTGGTTATCGAAAATGATGGGTGCAGGCATTGGCAGCGTAATGACGTCCAGCGGTTTGCCTTCTTGCGATTTAATGGACCGAAGAATTTCGACGTTTTCCCTGGTTGCTTCATGATTGATATCGCCCGCGTCTGACTCATACACGCAAACGACCGTGTTCCTGTTCACAAAACGTGCCAGGTCATCCACATGGCCATGCGTATCGTCGCCAGCGATGCCCTTATTGAGCCATATGGTTTGATGGATTCCGAGGTGTTTGCGAAAGATGGTTTCGTAGTCTGACTGGCTGCAACCTGGATTGCGGCATTGAACGTCACTCAGCAGGCACTCGCGGGTCGTCAGCAACATGCCGTTGCCATTGCCATCAATGCCGCCGCCTTCCAGTACTATTCTTCGGTTCTGATGTTGGGGAAACTCCTTGTCGCCATCAATGATCAAAGTGCCAGCTTCTTCATCGGCTTGCCAGTTGTCATATTTGGCCCAAGCGTTGAATTGCCATTTCACCGCAAGTGGCAGGCTGTTGTCCTGCACCCAGATGGGACAATAGTCGCGAGTCCAGACACGGTCGGTTGGAAAATCATGAAGTGAGAACTGATCGGGCGTCAGTCCAGTTCGTTCAAACAATTTCAGCATGTCAGGGCGCAAGTCTTTCGCTGCGATGATGTGAAGATGCTCGACACGGGCCACCTTGGTGAGAAAATCGGCATAAACCCATGGAATCGGACCGAATCTCTCAGGCCAATCTGCTTCATGATGAGGCCAGGCAACCCAGATGCCCTGATGCTCTTCCCATTCTGCAGGCCAACGTCTGCTCATTTTTCATCTCCTTCGTGTGCACGCTGCGTGATGCCTCCATATGCATCGATGCGTCTGTCGCGGAGGAATGGCCAATGTTGCCTGGTAGTTTCTGCTATGGCCGGGTCACATTTCACGAGTATGACTTCTTCTTTGTCATTACTGGCACGGTGAAGTAGTCTACCGAAGGGATCGTAAACGAATGAGCCGCCCCAGAACTCAATGCCACCGTTTATGGGGCCTTCGTGCCCAACCCGATTGACCGCAGCGACGTAACACCCGTTTGCAATGGCGTGCCCGCGCTGAATGCCTTCCCAGGCCCCTTGCTGGGCTTCGCCAAACTCAGCTTTCTCGGAAGGATGCCAGCCGATGGCTGTTGGATAAACGAGTATGTCTGCACCCTGCAAGGCAGTCAGGCGTGCTGCTTCAGGATACCATTGATCCCAGCAGACCAGAGTTCCAATATTGGCGTGCCGAGTATTGAACGACTTGAACCCAAGATCACCCGGGGTGAAATAAAACTTTTCCAGGTAGAGCGGATCATCAGGGATGTGCATTTTGCGATACTTGCCAAGGTACGTCCCATCAGCATCCAGCACCATGGCGGTATTGTGATAGATGCCACTCATGCGTCTTTCAAAGAGAGACCCGACAATGCTCATGCCCGTTTCGCGGGCTATCTTGCTCAGAGTTTCGGTGGTGGGGCCTGGTACCGGTTCACTCCATTCATAAAATCGGTGCTCTTCAGTCTGGCAGAAATATGGACCCAGGAAGAGTTCTGGAAGAATTGCAACCTGGGCGCCTTGTTTGGCTGCTGTTCTCAACATGACTGATGCATGCTGCAGATTCTCAGTAGCTGACCGGTTGCAGCTCATCTGTATCAAGCCAAGTATAAATGGTTTTCTCATGATGATCGTTTGCCTCGGGAGACACCCAACAAGTCTGGCTTAATCTTATACAGAAAGACGCTAAGAAATGCAGGGATTGCTCATCTCGATGAATAAATCTTTGCGAAACAGCAGGATTCCATCTGGTCAGTAAACGGCCCAGATCATCGTTATTCCCCTGTGCCGTAATCCTGGATCAGGCCGGCACGAGATTCCTTGAGGAAGGCAACAAGTTTGAGAGGGTTAAATTCTTTCAAATCTGAATAACAGAATTGGGCTTCGTCAAGTTTTGGCTTATTGGTGATGAAATGGACATCCGATGCAATTTCTTCAATCCTGGCGAGATTGAACTGTCCTTTTTTGCAATAACAGATGACTTCCAGAGCATCTGCCAGCTTAGTCTTGATACGAAGCCAGAATGCTGAGGCACCTGATGGCTTAATGTGAATAGCATCGCGCAGGTTGTAATTGTAGGTTGCTTTGGGATCAAGTTTGCCAAGCGAGGTCAGTAGTTGTTTCAGAATTGCCTGATCCCATTTGCAGCCCTGCCCGGGTGGAAAACCCTTGGAAGACAGATGCCATTGTTCGCCATTTTTGGCCCACGGCATCAGACTATCAATGCTGCGCTCCAGTTGATCGGTGACTGAGGCGAAAGATTTCACTGCCTCGGTCAAAAAACGTTTGAAGGCAGGGGTTTCAATATCGGCCTTCTGGTAGACGCCAATTTCAACACTTTGCCAGGGGCCTTTCGGGTTGCTAACCTTAATCCGTCGTTGTCCACTATGAGCGACCATGCCGGGTATCTTAAGCAGCGATGTTAACTTCAACGAATGTTCCAGTGTAGATTCCTGGAATGTATTTTTGGCTACACGAAAACCAAGCCAGAGCAGCCACTCGTCACCTGTCGATGCATGAAGGAACCAGCCGCGGCTCTTGGTTTTATGAGCAATTTCAACCGTGGTGCGGTGATTCCAATTCACATTACCCAGAGATGATGAGTTCTGCAGTTCGATCAGCTCGATGGCATATTGCAACGCAATCCCATCCCACTTGCAAGGCCTGCCGCTGTAGCTGACTCGATCCTGGCAATGCCATTTGGGGCCGTCAGCTTCCCAAGGCATGGCAATGTTGCCAGCATCGGTATCCTTGAGGGTTAACGGCACTTCGAGTGGTACCGCAACCTCTTTCGGCTTATGGAACTTCTCGCGTTCCAGATAGGGACCTGCCTGGAGGATTTCCTGCAGGATGGGCATGGTGACGGAGTTGTTCGCATGGTCTACAGCCCATTCCGGCGTGCCCTCCGTGACAATCTTGCCACCCGCTTCGCCAGCTTCGGGGCCAAGATCAATCAGCCAGTCTGATGATTTGATAACATCCAGGTTATGCTCAACGACAATAACGGTGTTCCCCAGATCAACTAATCGATGAAGAACGTCGAGCAGTTTGCGGATGTCGTCGAAATGTAACCCGGTGGTTGGCTCGTCCAGCACATAAATCGTTTTTCCCGTATTGGGTCGGCCCAGTTCTGCAGCGAGCTTTACTCTCTGTGCTTCCCCGCCTGAAAGAGTGGGGGCAGCCTGGCCCAGTTCGAGATAGCCTAGCCCCACATCGACCAGGGTTTGCAACAGTGCCTTGATGCGAGGCACGTTGGTAAACACTTCAAGTGCCTGTGCGATTCGCATGTTCAGCACTTCTGCGATATTGTAACCCTTGTAGCGGATCTCCAGTGTTTCGGGTGAATAGCGTTTGCCCTGGCAGACATCGCAGGTGACCCAGACATCGGGCAGGAAGTGCATCTCGATTTTTTTCTGTCCCATGCCTACGCAGGCTTCGCATCGGCCTCCCGGTTGATTGAAGCTGAATCGCCGTGGCTGGTAGCCTCGTACTTTGGAATCAGGCACCTGGGCATAAAGCTGCCGAATGAGATCAAACACCCCAGTGTAGGTAGCAGGGTTAGAGCTTGGTGCATTGCCAATGGGGGACTGATCAACATTGATGATTTTGTCGATATGTTCCAACCCGATCAGGTCGCGGTAGGCTCCACTTTGAATTTGGGCACGATGCAGTTTTCTTGCTAGTGCTGGATGCAGCACATCTTGCACCAGCGAACTCTTGCCGGAACCACTGGGCCCAGTGATGGCGATCAGGCAGCCTAGTGGAAAATTAACATCAACACCTTTCAGGTTATGATGGAATACACCCTGGATGCTGAGCCATTGCTTCTTGGGTGCGTGAATGGCATCAGCATTCATGCTGATTCGGCGATTACTCGGAACAGGAATGGTTAAACGCTGCGAAAGATAACCGCCTGTCAGCGATTCCTTCATCTTCGCAACTTTAGCCGGGGAACCCTGTGCAGTGATGGTTCCACCATCGGTGCCAGCACCCGGACCAAAATCGAGCAAGTGATCAGCCTTCTGGATTACTTCACGGTCATGTTCGACCAGGATCAGGGTGTTACCAAGATTCCTGAGCTTTTCCAATGCTTGAATCAAGCGCCTGTTATCCCTTGGATGCAATCCAATAGTAGGTTCATCCAGCACGTAGAGCACTCCGGTCAAGCCCGATCCAATTTGACTGGCCAGGCGAATACGCTGCGATTCGCCACCAGACAGGGTCGGAGCGGAACGGAACAGCGTCAGGTAATCAAGCCCCACATCGACCAGGAACTGCAAGCGGTTGGAGATTTCCCGCAGCAAATCGCCCGCCACTTTTCTCTCGGTTGTGCTGAGTTTCAATGTTTTGAAAAAGTTCAGAGATTCACTGAGTGACAATGCACCCAGTCCGCCAATGGTTAAGCCACTAAACCTTGCTGCAGCAGCATCATCACGCAGCCGCGAGCCTAGACAGGTAGTGCAGATCGATTGTGTCAGTTGATCACTGAGTCGTTGTCTGAGCACATAACTGACACGGGCAGCTTCTTCGATAGCTGGGTAAATTCCCTTGTAAGTAAACTTGAGAGGTGGTTGTCCTTCAATCGGAGAAGGCATCTTCAGCCATTCGTTGCGATTACCATGCAAGACAACCCGCTTGGAATCATTCCCCAAGCTTTCAAATTCGGAATCGAGATCGATGCTTTCCTGTTCAGCGAGTGTTTCCAGAACTGGCAGCAATCCGGGAACCGTGGTGGTTGGCCATATGGAAAGTGCACCATCCCGCAGTGATGCTTGCGGATCGCGATAAAGAGAAGTCTGGCTGGTTCCTTGTCGAACACCCAGACCTTCACATGTGGGGCACCAGCCTAATGGACTGTTAAAAGAAAAATGATGCGGCGCCAGTGGCTCAAAACTTCGATTGCACTTACTACAAGCCAGATGCTGGCTGTAGCGCTCCACCTTCCATTTCTTCTCTGCTACTCCATCCTGGACATGGGCGACGAGCATGACACCTTTGCCAAAGCTGAGGGCGGATTCAACAGCTTCCGCCAGCCTGCTCCGTTGAGAGCTTCGCACAATGGCACGATCAATCACCACTTCAACGTCGTGCTTGCGGCGATGATCAATCTCAGGCAACTGATCGATATCGTAGGTGGTGCCGTTGATCCGCACTCTGACAAATCCGCTCCGCCTGATCTCTTCCCAGATCGCTGAGTAACTTTCCTGCCCTTTACGCTCAATAGGAGCAAGCAAATAGAGTTTGGTGCCTTCAGGCAACTTCAATAGCTGCTCAATAATCTCATCGGCAGATTGGGTACCCACGGGTATCTGGCACCTGGGGCAATAACACTGACCAAGCCGGGCGTAGAGAACGCGCAGATAATCATGGATTTCAGTTACGGTGCCAACGGTTGATCGGGGGCTTTTGCTGGCTGTTTTCTGCTCAATACAGATGGCAGGCGATAAGCCATCGACATGCTCTACTTTAGGCTTTTGTAATTGACCGAGAAACTGCCGTGCATAGGAAGAAAGCGATTCAACGTATCGCCGTTGTCCTTCGGTGTAAATCGTATCAATGGCCAAGGTACTTTTGCCTGATCCGCTGGGGCCACAGAAAACTGACATGGCTTCACGAGGTATCTGGACATCTATATGTTTCAGGTTGTTCTGTGAAGCCCCTCGGATCATGATTTCCGTCAATTGTGGAACTTGATTCTTTGACTTTTTCCCATTACTTTTTCTGATGTCAGCAGCAGAAAGAAGATGTTGTCCTTTCAACACTGGTTTCAGTGATTGACCGGTGTAGGATTTGCTGTTCCTGGCAACCTCTTCTGGAGTGCCGACGCAAACCACCTGCCCGCCTGCTGCACCACCTTCAGGCCCAAGATCAATGATCCAATCTGCAGTTTTGATGACATCGAGGTTATGCTCGATGACCACCACCGTGTTGCCATCCTGCGTGAACTGATGCAATACTTGCAGTAGTTTTTGTATGTCATCGAAATGCAGGCCGGTGGTTGGTTCATCCAGGATATAGAGAGTGTGACCGGTACTCTTGTGACAGAGTTCTTTGGCCAGCTTGATTCGCTGTGCTTCGCCACCACTTAAGGTGGGTGATGGTTGCCCCAACTTGATGTAATCCAGGCCGACATCATGTAGTGTTTGCAGCATCCGCTGAATGCGTGGGATTTCACTGAAATGCTGCAACGCTTGTTGTACATCCATTTCCAGAATGTCATGGATGTTCTTTTCCTTGAACTTAACCTGCAGGGTTTCTCGATTGAAGCGTTTGCCATCACAAATGGTACAGGGAACCCATATATCTGCCAGAAAATCCATTTCCAGTTTGTTGGAGCCATTACCCATACAGGCTTCACATCTGCCACCAGGCACATTGAAGCTGAATCGTCCGGCTTTGTAGCCACGAATCTTGGACTGGTTCATGGCGACAAACAATTTGCGGATTTCATCGAAGACTTTGATATAAGTGCCAGGATTGGAACGCGGTGTGCGACCAATGGGCGATTGATCGATGGCAATCACCTTATCAATGTGCTCGAGGCCCTTAATCTTGTCGTGAGCGCCCGCTTCGTAGCTTTCAGCAACTTCTTCTTCATCGCCACGTTCTTCTTCAGCAGCTTTCCCGGAATTCTTCTTGCGAAGTTCCTGCCTGGCTGCAACTAACAGTATGTCATTGATCAAGGAGCTTTTTCCGGAGCCACTGACACCCGTTATGCAAATAAATGATTCCAGCGGGAATTCAACATCAATGTCTTTCAGATTGTTGTGCTTGGCGCCGACAATCTTGATTTTCTGTTTTCCCGGTTTCTTTCGTTCGTCGGGAACTGGAATTTCCAATCGGCCAGAAAGGTAGCCGCCGGTTACCGAGCGATCGTTCTGCAATAGTTCTTTGAGGGAACCTGCATTCACCACTTCGCCGCCACGAATGCCAGGCCCTGGCCCGAAATCAACAATATAATCGGCGGCACGCATCGTCTCTTCATCGTGTTCTACTACGATCACCGTGTTGCCCATGTCACGCAAACGCATGAGGCTATGCAGCAACTTGGCATTATCTCGTGGATGCAGACCTATGCTCGGTTCATCGAGAATGTACAACACTCCCACCAGGCCGCAACCAATCTGGCTGGCAAGCCTGATGCGTTGTGCCTCGCCACCACTCAAGGTTGGCGCAGTCCTGTCAAGGCTGAGATAATCCAGGCCAACATCAACGAGGAACTGCAATCGTGTTCGTATTTCCTTCAGTGCCTCTTCTGCAATGACTTTCTGGGTAGCATCCAGTTTTTTTTCCAACTCGCCAGACTTGGCAAACCAGTCAGCTAAGTCGCCTACCGGCATGTTTCCCGTTTCGATGATGGTCTTGTTGGCCACGCGAACCGAAGCAGCCTGGCGATTCAAACGTTGTCCCTTGCACTTGGGGCAAGTCATGGTGCGCATGTACTTTTCCAATTGCATCTTCCGCGGGCCCGCTGAAACCTTTTTGTAGCTGGCCATCAGATCGGGAACGACACCAGCCCAGTCTTCGGCATGCTTCCAGATAAATCCGCCCCGTGCCTTCCATTCGCAGATGATCTTTTCGGGCGTGCCATGCAATATCCAATCGCGTTCCTGCCTGCTCAACTTATTCCATGGCGTCTTCAGGTTGATATTCTTGCTGGTTGCAAGTCCGTTGAAAACATGCTTTCGCCAACGCCCCATATGTGTCATCGGGCCTACCAATGGAATGGCACCCTGATAAAAACTCTTATTGGGATCAGGCACCAGCAGTTCTTCAGCAAAGTCAATTTTGTTTCCCAGCCCATCACAGTCCATGCACATGCCAATGGGACTGTTGAAACTGAACATTTGTGGCGACGGAGGCTCATAACTATTGCCACAATGTGTACAGGCATAACGTGCCGAGAAAGTAAGTGTCTGCCAGGAAATATCAGCATTGACAGGCTTCTCAGTGGCAAACTGTTTGCTTTTCCGAGCAGAGTCTGGTTCTTGTGTTTCCACGAGAAGGATGAGATTACCTTCACCCAGTTTGAGTGCAGATTCTACAGCTTCCGAGAGTCGTGTTCGTCCCTTCTCTTCAATCACCAAGCGATCAACAATAATCTCAATATGGTGTTTGATTTGCCTGTCGAGTTTCAAGTCATCAGTCAAGTTGATGATTGCGCCATCGACCCTGGCTCTGACATAGCCTTGTTTGAGCAGGTCCTTAAAGAAATCCTTAAATTCCCCTTTCTGACCTCGTACAACTGGAGCCAGCACCTGGCACTTTTTGCCGTTCATGCTGGCGAGCAATCTGGTGACGATTTGCTCTTTGGTTTGTGCTGAAATGGGAATCTGGCAAGTTGGGCAATATCCCTGCCCAATGCGAGCGTACAGAACACGTAAAAAGTCATGAATTTCTGTGATGGTTCCAACAGTCGAGCGTGGATTTTGCGCGCCGGCCTTCTGTTGAATGCTGATGGATGGAGACAGGCCCGATAGGTAATCAACATCCGGCTTCGGAAGTTGTCCGAGAAACTGCCTGGCGTAACTGGAAAGTGATTCAATATATCTGCGCTGGCCTTCAGCAAAGAGAGTATCAAAAGCCAGGCTGCTTTTTCCCGATCCGCTCACACCGCTAAAAACGATAAGTTGGTTACGAGGAAGCGTTAAATCTACCGAACGGAGGTTGTGTTCTCTGGCCCCCCGTACAATAATAGCTGCATCGGTCATGTCGATGTTTTCACTTGGGAATATAAGAGTTAGATTCGCAGGCCAGGCTGAAAAGACAAGTGAACATGACAGAACTTGTCTTCAATCACGCCGAATATGCCTGTTTTAGAGAGTTATTGTTTGTCAAGTGCGTATCCAGCCCTGAATCTGGAGAGTTCACGAACTATGGCTGCCGATTTGCAGAACCAGAATCGGGAACTTTCGCAGACTAATCCCCGTCCAAAGGACAGTGGCATGGAGGCGGATGAACAATATCTGCTACGTGCATTTCAACGAGGTAATCTGGATGCTTTTGGCATTCTGGTTCATCGATATCAGGACAGGCTATACACGTCACTGGTGAGATTCCTGGATAACCAGGAAGATGCGCAAGATGTCATGCAGGAAACATTCCTGAGTGCATTTGCCAACGCCAGGAGGTTCAAAGGACAATCGCGATTTTACACATGGATCTATCGCATTGCCATGAACCATGCCATCGACCTGCATCGAAGGAAAAAACCTCGTCAGACTCTTTCGATTTCTCAGGTCAATCAGGAAGAACCTGCTGATCCGAACGAAGCGGAAGGGCCACAACAGACTCTCATTCGTGAAGAAGACAGGCAATGGCTGAGGACCGCATTGAAATCGCTTTCCGATGAACACCGCATGGTGATCGTGATGAAGGAAATTGACGATATGCGTTACGAGGAAATTGCAGAAGTGCTGGATGTTCCTGTCGGGACGGTGCGAAGCAGATTGCATCGTGCCAGGCTTGAACTGAAAGATGCCCTCGAGCAGCAACAGAAACAGTAATAAAAGTGGATTGTGCGAGACATGCTTTCGGAGAATTTACAGGAACTGCTTTCCGCCTATGTCGATGGCGAACTCGACTCGAAAGAGTACGAGCGCGTCATGGCGACATTGCGGGAATCCGAAGCGGCACAGAAGCATGTTGCTGAGTTACGTTCCATTTCGCAGAACCTGAAATCGCTGCCAGGCTATTCGTTCCCGCAGAAGGTCACGCAACAATTTTTGCAGAAGCAGAAACTGGCCAGGAGTTATACTCTTTGGCGAACCGTTGGTTCCTCAGTCGCCATTGCAGCAGGGATGCTCGTCGCAGTTGGTGTCTGGTGGTATCTGTCAAAACCGGAGACGGTCAGTCAGCAACCTGTTCCAAGTCCTTCTCCTAACATCACACTGAATAAAGATTCGAAGGATGTGCATTCCCCTCTTGTCGTGGTGGAGCCCAAGAAGTCATTCGAACTCACGCCCTACATTGCGATGGCTCAACAAGCATTGGCTCAGGGGTATGATGAAATTGAGAGTGTAAACCACCGGTTTACTGAATCAATCAACTGGCTAGCCCAGGCAGAGTCTATCCGCGAAGGCAAATATCTTGATCATCAAGCTTCTATCTTGACAGGCCCTGTCAAGAATATGGGATCGTATTTCAAGACACTGGATCGACCTTTGCCTGCAATGCTCTCCGTTGCAGATTTCTCACTGGATAAAATGAAGTCTCATGTTCAGCTCAAGGAGACTTCGGTACTAGATTTGTCGTCCAGAGATAACATCAAAACAATGACACGGCTGCTTGAAGCAGGCAAACAGGCCCAGTTGCCTATCGTCGTTGATGATGAATTGCAGCTTCGACTCAAAAAGAACCTGCCTGCTACGTTTATGGTCTACCTGGAAAATCTGACAGAAGCACAATTGAGTGCATATTTGAAGGCACTTGAAACGGTTGATTACTGGAAGCATTCTGAATTGAAAAAAGATTCCACTGTTACCAGTATGCTGTTCTACCCACTCGATGTATCGGGTCGCAATCAGGTGGCCAAGAGTCTTGGGCTCAATGATGGGAAGTTGGAGCAAGCCAAGGTCAGCAAGCACCAGGCTGCGGTAGCGCTTTCTTATTTCTCATTACGATTGCCGCAATCGCTCAGCGAAAATACGCGCAAAGCTACGGCGACCTTGGAAGGTACTTCACCAGATCGCCTTTCACTGGTGATCATGGTGCGATCCACACGCTGATTGTTATCAGTTATTTCAGTCGATACTTGGGATGAGTTTCCAGGTATTTGGCAACCCGATCCGTTCGCTTCACCGCTTCAGTTAAGAATTCCACAGCCTTAACCAGCTTGTCGTCTGGCTCAGCGCAACTGAAGCGTAGATACCCCTGTCCAGCTGGGCCAAAGCATTCGCCACCGAGGCAGGCAACGCCCAGCTTATCGTCAGCAGATTCCAGCAGGAACATAGCCAGGCCGTGGGATGTAATGCCAAGCCGTTTGCAAATCTTCGAGACATTGGGGAATACATAGAAAGTGCCTTTCGGCATTTCTACTGTTACGTCAGGCACTTTTTTCAACGCTGCGACGAGGATTTCTACCTTCTTTTTGAACTTGAGCATGGTCTCATCGCGTTCCTTCTCGTCGAAATCAAGACCAGCCTGTGCTGCAAGTTGAGTAATGGGTGGCACACAGGATAACGAGGTGTTAATCAGTTTGCCAATCAGATCCGCATAATCAGGCCGGGTGATGCCGAAGCCGACTCGATAGCCGGACATACTGTAAGACTTGCTGAAAGTGAATACCGCAACTGCCTGATCAATCATTCCTGGACATTCAAGAATGGAGTGATGTCTGCCTTCCCAGACCATGTGTGCATAAGGTTCATCGCTCATCACCATGACGTCTTTGCCACGAATGAGATCAGCGATGCCGTTCAAATCTTCCAGGGTAGCAACGCCACCCGTTGGATTGTGGGGTGAGTTCAAGAAGATACCACGCGGCTTGGGGGCTTCTTTGAGAAACCGGGCCACGTCTTTCACATCAGGTCGGAACTGGTTTTCTTCCTTGAGCGGCACATACCATGCCTTGGCTCCCCGGCGATCAATATTAGGTGGATACGTTGGGAAATGTGGTGAAAAGACCAATACCGAATCACCCTCATTCAGAAATGCTTCGCAGAAGAACTGCTCCAGCACCTTGGCGCCGGGGACAACGACGCAATGGTCTGCAGTAACGTTGACACCAAACTCGCGATTGTAAAACTTGGCAATCGATTCACGGAACGAGAGCAGGCCTCGCGAAGGACAGTAATGGCTCTGATCAGAATTTACTGCATCAATAGCGGCCTTCTTGGCATGGGCTGTTGTCGGAAACGGGCTGTCGCCAATCTGAAGGAAGATGACATCTTTGCCTGCCGCTTTGAGTTTCTGAGCGATTGCGAGAACGTCAAATGCGGTTTCTACGGTAAGGCCTTGGGCGAAGGTACTGACGGACATAGTGGATCTCGAGTGAGCTATCAGCTTTCAGCCATCAGCCGTCAGCTAAATAAGTTTTCAGATGTAAGAATACTGCCAATATTCATTTGAATCTAGTCCTGAAAGCTGAGAGCTACTTTTTAATTTCCCACACCAGGTGTGCCAACTCCGGCAGAATCAGCTTCTCCATGGCCAGCTTGACTGCATGTGTGGAACCAGGCATGGAGAATATCAGTTTTCCCTGATACACACCAGCTACTGCTCTCGACAGCATGGCAGCGGCCCCGATTTCGCCATAGCTGATCATTCGGAATATCTCACCAAAGCCAACCAGTGTTTTCTCCAGCAACGATCCGATGGCTTCTACTGTACTGTCACGTCGGCCTATGCCTGTACCGCCATTTAACAGGATTGCTTCCACGTCTGCCTTTGCAGCAAGTGTCTGCACGGCTTTTACTATTTCGGCAGGTTCATCCTTGAGAATGGAATATGAGGCAACAGGGTGATTATCTTGAATCAGGAAATCACGGATGGTCTGTCCGCTGGTATCGTTTCCTTCATTCCGTGTATCACTCACCGTGATGATGGCACAGGAAACTCGCGGATATTGTTTCTTAGCACAGGTTTTGTGCTGTTCGCTGGTTTGCATACTTGACTTCTTTTGAGGATTTTCCGGCTTGTGGCTCTGTAACTCTCAGGGTATGGTTGAGATATCATTTTCAAACTCCAGGAGCAATGCGATGGCTTCCTCGGAAACCGCTTCATCATCATCCGAAATCTTTGATTGCCAGTCTTTCTTCCCTGATGGGAACAATGAACTGAACATGTCGCCTTTGGATTCTGCAGAGTTACCAGTTCATACGAACATTGAACCAGAAATCGGATTCTGGAAGAAGTATTCGTCGCACTACGAGTTTCCGCTTTCCATTCTGATAGCTTTAGGCGTGCATGTGATTGCCGTACTGGTGGTAGTGGCCTGTATGAGCATTAGCTACTACTGGAAGCCGCCACAACAGCCTATTATGGAGCAGGAGGTAGTCGAAGCACGGATCAATTCTGATAAGGATACTCAGGATAAACCCAGGCACGCAGGTCATACTGGTGATGACGCCAGTGAAGTGAAGACAGATCTCATTACCGTTAAAGAACTCGACGTTCAGCAGTTGCCCAATCCCGACAAATCGGACTTGAATTCAACCATGCCAGCGTTGCCTAAGAATATTCAGACTGCGACTAATCCAGGGCGACCGGGGCCTAAAGGTAAAGGAGGTGGTGGAGAAAAAGGTGATACTATTGGCGATGGCGTTGAACAAGGGTATGCGATGGCCAGGAATAAACGCTGGCGCATTCAATTCAGCTACCACGAGCCTGAAGTTCTTCTCGAACAAATCTCCAATCTGGAACTGACGGTTGCTGGCAGGCTCAACAACGGACGCTACATCGTTTATCGAAACATCTCCAGCAAGCAACCTTTACGCTTTGTCGAGATGAATGACACCCAATTGAATTCGCTCATCGAACAAGGCAAGTTCCTGACTTTTGTAAACAACGACCGGGTAACATGTGAGAATTTTGCACTGGCTGTTCATGCAAGCGAAAGGCTTTTGACGCTGATCATGTTAATACCACCTGAACTTGAACAGGCGATTCTGGAAACCGAATTGAAGCATCACGGCAAAACGGAAGATGCCATTCGTGCCGGGAAAATATTCACCTGGTTCAAGGTAGAACGCCAAGGATCGCGGTGGAACATCAAAGTTCTGAAATCAAAAACCGAAGAATAGTCAGTTTTTCAGCGTGGCGATTCGGGACTTAGGTCCCGCGGCCCAGGTGCTGCCATCTTTGCCAGCACTGACTACATTGTAATTCTCTGCATCGATACGGTTCCACTTCTTGCCATCTTGGGATTGGAACGATCCCGTGGTTCCTACTGCAATCCAATGGTTGCCTGCCCAGACAACACATGAACAAAAAGGCAATAGACTTGGTTTCTCGGCAGCTTCCCAGGATATTCCGCCATTGGTTGTGAGTAGCCATGTTTGATTTGTCTGCAATGGAATCTTGTAATCTCCACCCACCATCATGCCTGTGGATCGGTCCTTGAACGCCAGCGAGAAAATTCCGCGGGAATCCACCCCGGCCTGCATCTTTGATTCCAGTACAGTCCAGTTCCTGCCTTTGTCTGGCGAATGAAACAATCGCGCAGCTGATGCTCCTCCTGTAACGAACCAGATGTCATTGGTTCCGGTAGCAAGTAGACAGGCACCGCTGGCTGCAAAAGCACCTTCGCCCTCCAACGCATCTGGCATGTTGGCAGAGAGTATAGGTTTCCAGTTAGCTCCTCCATCGCTGGTGATGAGCAATCGGAATTTGCCATCAACTGGATCGCTGATCGCCACGCCATGCTGCTCATCCCAGAAGGCGAGAGCATCATAAAACGCTTTGGGATTATCATTCGTGAACTGCAGTTTCCATTGCTTGCCGCCATCTGTTGTTTTGTAGATGCGGGAGTTTTCACCTGAGCCGATGCTGAGGATGTAAGCGACATCTTTGCTGAAGGCTTCAATGTCACGAAAGTCGAGTTTCTCCGCGCCGGGGACGGTGATGACTTCCCAGGTCTTGCCGCCGTCAAGCGTGCGACCCACGGTGCCTTTAGTGCCACTGACCCAGGCGACGTCGCTAGAGATGGCGCAAAGGCCTCGGAAGTCAGCAGTGGTGTTGATGGATTGTTGTACCCATTGTGCGTTGCTGGTTTGAGTAACAGCAATCATCAAGGCAAACGTGATGCAGATGAATTTCATTTGATGGCCTGGTTCGGGTTAATGACGCGCTTATTGTATTCTCAGCACACTTAATGACTTTGTAGTTAAGCGGTCTTGCTTGCGACTTTATCTTGATGATGCCCAAGATGATAGAGTGTGAAGAAGAGCATTTCACGGACGGACAATTTACCTAGCAGTGGATGTGGCAAGACAAGCCGATCCAAGTCTTGCTCTGTCCAATTCTCCAGTGCCTGGGAGAGCGACCGAATGGTTGTAGAGAGTTTCTCCACCTGTCGGCGTTGATACTCGACAACATCCGCCGGCTTCTTTGGCAACTTGGGCACATACTTTCCCGATGCCTGTCCACCCTGTGACAGCACTGATTGATACGCTTCGACGATCTTGTCGTAATGACGAGACGGAGCGTTTGACTTTCCAAACAGCAGCCGAGGGAGGAAGCGGGGCAAGCGTAATGCCATAACGACCGGTTTGGTTGCCTGGATCAAATGGATCACGTTCTGTGCGGGTGACCAACTGCGATCCAACGGCCGTTCGATGAACGTATCGGGGGAGAATTTGCCCCAGAAGGATTCGGCAGTGGTCGCAGCGTCGGTGAAGCCGGAGATTAGTTCGGGTTTGGTGAAAGGATCGGAAGTCATGTATGAGCCAAAAGAAAGAAGCAAATCACACGATTCAATTATCGTATTTCCTACTTTACGCATTGATTGCCGTCGTGAAGTCCTTTGTACGCATTGTCTTACTTCATTTCTTTGGAAAAAACTGGAATGCAATGGGATATCAGTGTATCTGCCATTGATTTCAGAAGCTCATAGAGATTGCGATTGTTTTCCGGCATTACCTGCAACATACCATCAAGAACTGATATTCCATGCCTTATCTTCTTTAGTTCGTCTGTCTCCGTACCTCCAGCATGTGCGAGCGCATGCCGAATGAACCCTGCACAACTTCTTCGAGAATTAATCCAGCACTTTGTGGCGATGTTATCACTAAAGGTACTTCGAAGATCTGCGTTAAGGCTTGAATTGGTCATTCGATAGTTAGTGCGACCACTTACATGGAGAAACATAGAAAGCACAAAGTATTCGTATCCAAAATATAATGATGAGTATGCTTGTCTTTGCCCCGACCAGATTGCAATTTGAAAATCAGTGTCACAAAAAAAATGGCTGAAGAGTTTGGATTCATCGACTTCGTTGATCAACTCCCTTGTTACCCCCTCAATTGAATGACTCTTACTCTGAATCCATTGGCTAAGCAGGGAACGTTGAGATTCAGATAAAGCTAGGAACTCGTAATGTTCAAGGTGCGATTCGATGAGTTCGAGAGCCTGTTGTATGGATGACTTTGCGCTAACAAAACCTTTAGCCATACTTGCGATGCACTTTATCATCAATTGTTGCATATGGTGGGTCAAATTGGCCGATTTCCAATGTAGAATTAAACGGCCCACAATTCTCTTTAGTGGCTCGGTTTGAATTTCCGCCCCAAGTTTTTCATTCCAAGAATAATCGATGAACTGATCGTATGAGCGATAGTCTGAATTTACGGTAATCTGAAATAATGAGCCATCCATGTCTACCTACCTCATCAGTCTACTTCACATTAAAATAAGTCGCCTCCGGGTGGTGGACTACCAACGCTGACGTTGATTGTTCTGGCTCTAACTGAAACTCTTCACTCAAGGTAATCCCAATGCGCTCGGGCTGCAGCAACTGGCATAGCTTTACCTGGTCTTCCAGGTTCGGGCAGGCGGGGTAGCCGAAGCTGTAGCGGCAGCCGCGATAAGCGAGCTTGAACAGCCGTGTGACATCGGGATCGTCGTCCTGGCCAATGCCCCAATCTGTACGCATTCGTTTGTGCCAGTATTCCGCAGTTGCTTCGGCGGCTTCGACGGAGAGGCCATGCAGGTACATATATTCGGTGTAGTTGTTCTGCTCGAAGAGCTGACGGGCGCGTTCGGATGCATAACGACCGACGGTAACGACGAAGAAGCCGGCGTGGTCAATGGCTTTGCCGTTCTCCCTCGGAGCGAAGTAGTCGGCCAGGCAGAGGTTATCGCGGCCTACCTGTCTTGGGAAGTGGAAACGGAGTTTCTCAGTGTGGTAGTCATCTTCAAAGATAATCAGATCGTTGCCTTCGCCGGCAGCGGGAAAGAAGCCGTACACTGCCGTGGGGCGGAGAATATTTTCGCGGATACACTGCTTCTTCATTCGGTCGAAAAGCGGGTAGGCGGTTTCCTGCATCTGGCGTTCATACTCGGCGGGTTTGACGTTGTTCTTGCGGAATTGCCATTGCGTGCCGATGAGCGTGCGTTCGTTGATGAAGCGGAAGACTTCGGCGATGTCGATGTTCTGGACGACTTTGGTGCCGAGGAACGGGGGCTTGGGGAGGTTGGGTGCGGGTTTTAGAGTGCGTTCGACAGGAAGCGCCTGAACGGCGGCGTTATCGAACTCCTCACCCCCGACCCCTCTCCCCGGGAGGGAGAGGGGAGCCAGACCGGCCCCTGCTCCGCCAGTATAGTTATCGGCGGTGGTGCCTCTTACTGGGGGTGCCAGGGTGATGATGGGTTCGTGGTTGGCGGTGAGGGTGGCGGGTTTGTGGCCGCAGAGTTCATCCATCAGGTGCAGGCCGCTGAAAGCATCCTCGCCATAAAAGACCGGGCCGGACTGATAGGTGCGTCGGAGATTGTCTTCGACATAACGGCGAGTGAGCGCGGCACCTCCACAGATAACCGGAATCTTGTAGCCCCGCTGTTGCATCAGTTCCAGGTTCTCTTTCATAACGACAGTCGATTTTACCAGCAGGCCACTCATTCCGATGGCCTGGGCTTTGGTCTTTTCCAGCTCTTCGAGAATGGTTTCAATCGATTGCTTGATGCCGAGGTTGTAAACCTTGTAGCCGTTGTTGGTGAGGATAATATCAACGAGGTTCTTGCCAATGTCATGTACATCGCCCTTGACGGTAGCGAGGACGATCTTGCCTTTTTCGGAACCCTCGACCTTGGTCATGTATTGTTCGAGATGCTTGACCGATGCTTTCATCACCTCGGCAGATTGCAGCACGAAGGGAAGTTGCATCTGGCCGGAACCGAAGAGATCGCCGACGACCTTCATGCCATCGAGCAGGATGGTATTGATGATGTCGAGTGGTGTATAGGTTTTGCGAGCGGTTTCGAGGTCGTCGATCAGTGTATCGCGGCGACCCATGATGATGGCGTTTTTAAGACGTTCTTCGATGGTGCTGCCGAGATCAACCGTTTTCTTGGCGTTCGTTTTCTTTTCGCCACCAAACGATTGATAGTGAGCGATGAGTTGCTGCAAGGGATCGCCATCTTCCCGCTGATTGAGCAACAGTCGTTCCGCTAATTTGAGCCCCTCCGGATCAATCTCATTCAGCGGTAGAATCTTGCTGGCGTTCAAGATGGCGGCGTCGAGCCCCGATTCGAGAGCGAGTTTGAGGAAAACGCTGTTGACCACCTGGCGGACGTATGGATCGAGGCCGAAGCTGATGTTAGAAAGGCCCAGCCAGGTGCCCGCTCCGGGAAGTTCGGCTTTGATCCGCTTCATCGAGTTAAGTGTTTCGACGGCGGCGTTGTAGAGATCGCTCTGCCCGGTAGAGACGGGCAATGTCAAGGGATCGAAGTAGAGATCAGTAGGCTCGACTCCATGCTCATTCACACAGATATCGTAGATACGTTTGGCGACATCGAATTTCCAGTCGCACGTGGTTGCCTGTCCGGTTTCATCGATGGTGAGAGCGACGAGGGCTGCTCCATATTTCTTAGCCAGCGGCACGATGATATCGAGTTTCTTGCGGCCTTCTTCGAGGTTGATCGAATTGAGGAAAGGCTTGCCGGTAATATATTTGAGCCCCTCAGCCATCACCTGCCATTCAGTGGAATCAATCACGATGGGCAGACGGACTGCTTCGTTGAAGCGGCGGAGAACCTTGTTCATATCTGCCACTTCATCGCGGCCTGGATAGGCGACGCAGACATCGAGCAGGTGAGCGCCTTCATCTTGCTGTTCGCGTGCCATGGCGGCCATGCCCTCGATGTCGTCTGCTTCGAGGAGTTTTTTAAACTTGCGACTTCCCGTGGTGTTGGTACGCTCTCCGACGATCAGCGGCCCGGGACTCTGTTTGAGTGTTTGTGCCTGGTATAGGCTGGCGACGCTCGGTTCAAAGACAGGCGTGCGAACTTTGGGTTTGATTCCTTTGACTGCTTCGACAAGTTGTCGGATGTGTTCAAAGGTGGTACCACAGCAGCCGCCGACAATATTGACGCCGTAGTCGCTGACGAACTGCTTGAGAGCACGGGCCAGTTCTTCAGGACGGAGCGGGAAGTGAGCTTTACCATCGACGTTTTCAGGCAGGCCTGCGTTGGGTAAGCAACTGATCTTGCGGCGGCCATAGTCGCTGAGGTGGCGGATATGGCTGACCATGAGATCGGGGCCGGTGGCACAATTGATGCCAATAATATCGATGGATAGTGCTTCCAGGGTAACCATCGCACTGCCAATGTCTGAACCGGCGAGCATAGTGCCCTGTCGTTCAATGGTGACTTGTGCCATCAAAGGCAGTTTGATGCCGGCCCGCTGCATTTCTTCAACGCAGACAATGCAGACAGCTTTGAGATTGAGCAGGTCGAAAGCGGTTTCGACCAGGAGTACATCCGCACCGTTTTCGATGAGGGCACGGGCCTGCAGGCGATAGCCTTCGAGCAGTTCGTCGAAGGAAATATGACCGAGGGTAATTGACTTGGTGCCAGGTCCAATGGAGCCGATGACATAGCGGGGCTTATCGGGAGTGCTGTACTCGGCACAGGCTTCTTTGGCGATCTTCACTGCCAGGCGATTGATCTCTTCAACCTTGTCGCCTTCGCCGAATTCATTGAGGGCGATTTTATTGGCACCGAAGGTATTGGTCTCAACGCCATCACTGCCGACTTCCAGGAAGCCCTTGTGGATGGCGTGCACCCATTCGGGGTGGGTATAGAGCATCCATTCAGTGCAGTTGACGAACTCCTTACCACCCCAGTCAGCATCAGTGGGGTTGTAATTGTGGAGGTTGGTTCCCATGGCGCCATCGAGCACCAGAACACGTTCGTTAAGTAATTGCAGAAAATCGGGTTTGATCATGATTGATTGTTCATCACGTCTGGAGAGGAGACACGAATGAACGAGGTGTGGTTCAGTTGAGTGTACTACATCATTAGAATAGCATGGAATAAGGGATTGGACGAGTGAGGTGCATTCAAATCGCATGTCAAAGTCAGAGTATTCAGCCGGTTTTACTGTCTTACGCGAAGATCAATGGTGTATTGCCGTGAGTAAGCCAGCGGGCTTGTTGACGCAAGCACCGCCGGGAATTGACAGTCTTGAATCGCGAATCAAGAGATATTTGAGTAACACTCGCAAAATGGAAGAGGTTTATCTAGGAGTACCGCATCGGCTGGATCGGCCTGCGAGTGGATGCATGATCTTTGCAAAAACCAGGCTGGCCGCCAGGCGACTGGCGGAACAATTTCAACAGCGTCGGGTAAGAAAAGTTTACTGGGCACTGGTGGAGGGGCTGGTTGCTCAGCCTTCAGGGCATTGGGTTGATTATGTACGCAAAATCATCGATGAGCCACGTGGCGAAGTGGTAGCAAAGGATGAGCCAAATGCTCAGCGTGCTGAACTTCGTTATGAATGCCTGGAAAGAAATAGCGACTTTTCGTGGTTGCAAATTGAATTGCTCACCGGCAGAATGCATCAGATCAGATTGCAGGCCAGCACACGGGGGCATCCTTTGAAAGGCGATTTGCTATACGGCGCCAGGACTACGTTTGCAGCAGTGTATGAAGATCCCCGATTCAATGCCATTGCACTTCATGCCAGGAAACTCGAACTGGTACACCCGGTTACGGAAAAACCACTAGTGATTGAAGCACCCGTGAATGAAGTCTGGCAGCAACTGATTGGTGAAAAAGAAAATAATGGAACGCTAACCACGAGAGCCGTGTGACGTGCTTTTGAGAACCCGTTTTTAAAGGGGGACGTTACCGACCTGGCTTTTGGATCCTACCTCGGGTAGGCGTGCAAGCCCCAGATACGAGTGAACATCCCACGGGTACTCTTATCGGTTCGTCAAAAGTAGTCACGCATCACGAGAACCGCAGAGTAACGTTCCATTCCAAGTAGGATAGCATGTAGAGGTGAGTTGGGGTAGGTCGGTTTCATCCTGTCAACATTATCCAAACAGATGCTTGGCCCAGCCAGCAGCGCCGATGTAGCCAGCTTTTTCAGCCAGGGATGCATACTCTATTCTGGTGTTCTGTGCCGGCACCGGGAATGCAATGCGCAGTATCTGCTCACGAATCTGCTCTAGAAACTTCGGACCGGCAGCGACACTCATTCCGCCACCAAAAAGAACGATATCTGGATCAATCGTGTGCATCATGCAGGTGGCGCCAACAGCCAGTGAATATGCAGCATCATCTACTATTTTCTTTGCAAGCGCATCGTTCATCTCAGCTGCCCGAAACAAAGTTCTTGCATTAAGACCTTCTGATTGAACCAACTGGCTGAGCATTGTCGGTGGCGTTGCCTGTATTTCTTCGGTCATTATTTTTCGTAAAGCCGTTTCACTGGCATAAGCCTCTAGATGGCCAGTATTACCGCAGCCACACATTCTTCCACCAAAAGCCTGGATGACAATGTGACCAACCTCGGAGCCGTGGCTGTGCTCGCCTTCAATGATCTTTTTGTCCCAGATGATTCCACAGCCAATTCCAGTACCCAGTGTGAACAACACCAGGCTGCTGCTTCCCTGTCCTGCTCCAGCCCAGAATTCACCGTAGGCAGCAGCGTTGGCATCATTTTGAAAGGCGGTTGGTTTGCCGAGTTTTTTCTGAATGTGATCGCGGACTGGAATGTTTCGCAAAGTGGGCATATTGACGGGATGCGTCATGATTCCCTTGGGAATATCCATAAGTCCCGGGGTTGCTACGCCAATGGCCTTGATGTCGTTTATGCTGACTGTTGCCTTTTCAATCGACTGATGAATAGAGAGTTCAACTTGACTAAGAAACACATCGGCGCCGAGTTCTGATTTTGTCGGAACGATGGAAATATCTTCTACGGGTTGGCCTTTGTAATCAACCACGCCCGTTTTGATGGTTTGCCCACCAACATCAACACCGATGTAATACATGACTGTAATCCTGGTGGAAAACCGAGTGTTACCATTCTGTGATGTTCAGTTGGTTGTGTCGAAGGAATATCTGGCATTCATTCTTCGTAAAGACGCTCGAAGTGGTGCCGACGGCACGAACGCAGGATGCACCAAGTGCGCTGGCTAATGAGAGACATCCTCGCTCATCCAGTCCTTCGATCATTCCAGTAATATACCCTGCATCAAATGCGTCGCCACTGCCAGAGCCATCCACATACTCGACCTGATAAATTCCAGACTTTAATCTCACATGCTTGTTGACCAGCACGGCACCCTGCTTTCCACACGTGATTACTACGGTTTTGGCTCCCATCTGATGGAATTCCTGAGCCTGCCTGCACGGTTCAGTAGTAGAAAGGATGATGGCGGCTTCATCTTCGTTGGGCAGGAAGACATCTACCCATGGCAGGAGTAAATTCAGCTTCGAGATGTATTCTCCAGGGTAAGGAATGCCAACATCCAGGACGGTTATGATGCCTTTGTCTTGCGCGGTGCGAAATAACTTTGACAGCCCGGATTGTTCCAGACCAGGCATGAGCAGGTAGCCACCTACATACAGAACTTTAATTCCATCAAGAAGGGCGTGAGAGATGTCGTTCGCAGTAAGGTGGGCATTAGCGCCGAAGGTATGCACAAATCGTCTATCTTCTCCTTTGACATTGATGATCATGGTCTGGCTGGTTTCAATTCCGGGAGTTTCCAGAATGCTCTCGGTATTAACGTTTGCACTCAGGAGAATTTCGCGGACTACCTTGCCGAACAGATCGTTGCCAACTCTGCCTACGACAGATGCACGTACTTCCATTTTGGAAAGGTCAACAGCAGTGTTGGCAGCACAGCCACCGCTGGTTAACAGCATGGAATCAGCCAAAACCAGTTCGCCAGCTCGGGGGAGATGATTGATAGGTGTACAGACATGGTCGGCGACGATAATACCAACACACAGGACTTCAATGTTACTGTTCATACCAGGATCCGAGTTGAACTCTAACTTTTGGCCCGTGCTTCTTCGAACCGTTTTTTCTCGGTGGCATCATCCTCTGCGGCTACACTGGCAGCGATGGCAACATGAAACTCGCTCAGCAGTGGAATGACAATAGCTGCAATGGTGAATCCAAATGCTCCTACGACAACCAGGAATGGCCAGAGCGCATCACCCCCACCACCGGTGCGAACATTGCCCACCATCACATTGGTAATGGCATAGAAAATTCCAACCGGACAAATGATAGACGCAAGCAGCAGAGCTGAACTGGGTTTGTCGCCACTGAGCACCAGCCACAAGCCGCCAATACCAATGAACAGGAAAAGCAGGAAGTTCGTGATCTGCACTTCGAACCTGCCACCAATCATAATCAGATAAATACACAGGAAGGTGCAGACAAAAATAAAAAAGACCGTACCGAGACTCATCCCAATCGCCAGTCGAGTATTAACCCGGCTTAAGGCCACATGAATTCCCAGCACAATAATAAATGCTAATAAAACCAGCATCGTGATGAAGACAAACGAAAATGTTTCCAAAGGTAAATAGCCCTGGTAGCCAAGCCAACCAAGAAATATCAAAGGTGGCAGGATCATTTCCTTGGTGTTGAAGATAACACCCTTGATTTTCCCGAACAGGAATTCTGCAGGACTTAATTCGGTGACGAGAAGTAATTCCAGTGCACCCAGGTCTCTTTCGGAGGTAATAGAAGTTACTGCCTGTGCATTGATCAGGATAAAGCTCAACACCATCATGGGCACCAGTGCGTACGCCAGGTCGAAACGTGTTGCGATAGTCGGAGACTTCAAAGAGGTTACTGCGGACCAGATAAGGAACCCGATGACAACTAAGAAGAGCGCCTTGATGACTAGTGGTTTCCGCCCATAGGCTCGTGTCTTGATTTCGCGCCAGGCGATGGGGTTCTCCCATACTTCACGAACTTTACCGGGGGCAGCATGGCGATTTCGGCCTTCCTGCAATTCCTGTTCAGATTCATCTTCTGAGCCTTCCGGACCTCGACTTTTTTCGTTGCTGGGATTCCAGATACGCAGCATCGCAATGCCGAGAATGTTAAGGAACAGAGAGATTCCCAGCATGGAGAAAAAGAAGGGCAGACTCTGCAAGCCAAGCAAATGCTGACTGTCTGGAGAAAGTACTCGAATCAAGACACGGTAAGGATTAAGACATTCACGCAGATACAGTAAGGCTGATTCGGAAGCAGGAAACACCTGCGAGAGAAATCCAATCGCTTCGACCAGCACCAGATATAAGACAATTCCCAGCACGGTGACGGCTAGCGTTTGAAATGTTCTATCACGCCAAAGGGCAATCAGGCAACCCAGTGAACCG
Organism: Planctomycetia bacterium; assembly: GCA_016795155.1. Taxonomy (NCBI): domain Bacteria; kingdom Pseudomonadati; phylum Planctomycetota; class Planctomycetia; species Planctomycetia bacterium. The sequence continues at coordinate 31,651 of JAEUIE010000015.1, forward strand.
GCAGCCAGTGCGGAACCGGCAAGAACGAGAAACGCATCAATGACCTGCAGAAATGTTGTCCCTCCCAGGAGAACTGTTGCCCCGAGTATCGGCAGAGAAGCGATGAGCAGAATGCTGATCTGCATCAGACTACCGAGCAGTTTGCCGAGTACCAACTCGTAATTCCGCAGGTCAGTCATCAAAAGCAGAATGAATGTTCTGCGATCTTTTTCCTGTGCGACGGATGCTGCAGCAAAAAGTGAAGAAAAGAAAATGACGAGGGTTAGTTGCAGGAAACTGAGAAGTTGAAAGAACAGAACGCCAAAATGTGAGTAATCTCCTAAGGTTACCGATTTCCCCCATCCATACAGTGTCTGCCAGAAAGTAACTCCAGTAACAAGCAGAAGTCCGAGATAAAGACTGCGTAACAAATAATGACGTGAATGACGCGGAACAGTCAGGGCTTCACGGTTAAAGATGGGGCCAAGCATATCAGTCAGTTGATTCCTATGGAAGCAATGTAGCCGGGTATTGGGACAGATGAACAATGCTTATGATTTAAGATTATGAACCCGTCCGGTGTTGAGGTAGAACCGTTGCAGAGCTAAGAGGAAGAATAATGCCGATAATCCTGCATTAATCACCATTCCCGTAATGACATAGGGCATGATTTCATTCCCGGCATTGAGATCAGAGAAATCCATGGAATGCTGGTGATGTGCCAGAAATCCGAACACAAAAGGTGGTGTCATTCCCAGCATGAAGAAGTAGACCCCCTGCATACTGCCACTCGACGTCAGCAAGAGCACAAGGCCGACAAATACCCAGTGTAGACCCAGCCAGATGATCAGCCAGAAGACGGTGGTGAGTAAGGCACGCGTGGTTGATTTCAGTGCTGCACTGAAGTAACATCCCATTGATGCAGCGAAACTGTTGTAAATGAGAAATGCCAGTGTCAGGTAAAGGGTAGAGCGGAATTCCAACCCCTGAAAGATCAGCCCCAGTAACCAGATGATTCCCAATAGTACATAAGATGAACTGAAGCCCAGCCATGCCCCAAACCACTTCCCGAAAATGATTTCAAACGTGGTCAGTGGCGTAAGAAGCAATGATTCCAAAGTCTGTTTATCTCGCTCCACGGTGCAGGAATTGGCAGCACGTATCCCCGTTCCCAGTAGCATCAGGCACATGCAGACGGTACCGGCAATACGGATGTAGATATTCATAGAATCGCTGAGTATGCTCCAGTTCAGACTGGAGCGATTCTGTGCCATGATGAATATGACAACCACCGGAAACAGAAAACATGCCCAACTGAATCCGGTGATTAATTTCATCATTAAAGATCTGTGCGATTGTCTGGGAACAAGCCATTCTTTCCAGATCATGGGTTGCCAGTTTCCCAGCGACCAGCGAATTCCTCTTACTCTGGCTGGTTTCTGTTCCTGTATTACTGCTACCGGTACATTCGATTTTCTGGACAGCGATTTCGTTCCAATTCTTTTTCTGACATCTCCGTACATCTGTTGGACGAAAATTCGGCGAAGATAAACAATCGAGTAAAGCAGACAGAGAATTGCAATGATGCCATGAAACAATAAGTAGTTTCGAATGAGGTCGGTAATCGAAGACGCCAGTCGAATTCCTGTCCATGATGTAAAAGCTACTCCTGGTAAGATTGATGATGAAAAGTAGAGATATGCAGCATGGAATGCATCACCAGCCAGGTAATACTCCGTGAAGTAACAAATCCCCTGAACAAACCACACATCGTCTACCAAGTTCCCTGTTGCTCCCAGTCCACCTCTCAAACCTTTTAAAAACATGATGAGCCAACTGAGCAGGAACCCGAATATAAAGTAGCTGACAACAATCAGATAGGATCGGATGATACCTTCCCGACTGTGTCGGGCTTGCACGGAGCAGGCAATGCTGACTGCAGCAACGCTCAATACTGTAATGAGAGTTGCGATAAACCCATAGAGAAGTAGATCAGGGTCGATGCCACCGAAAAACTGTACAAAAGACAAGACAGGCAGGCCTGCAAGCAGGAACATAACGATGTTTCCCACACGTGAAGCCAGCTTGCCGAAGATGATCTCCTGCGAATGCAAATCGGTAGCCAGTAGAAATTCAAGCGTGCGACGCTCTTTCTCTTCGGCAATGGCTGTACCGACATAAGCCGGAGTGATCAGCAGCACTAGAAAATATTGAATTACGAGATACGCATAGCTGAATATCTGGGCGAAATCGACCAGTCGCTGCCTGGAGACACGTTCCACATTAACGCTACCCAGTTGTTTCACATAGAAGACGTACAGAGTTAGAAACAGAAGCAGGGCAAAGAAAAACCGCATGACAAAGTAACGCGTGCGGCGTGCGGTGCACACCAGGTCGTATCTCAAAACTGGTCCAAAGATGCGAATCATTCTCTAAGACGGATGCCAGTGTATTTCGTAAAGAACTGCAGTAGGCTGCAATTCGAAAGTGCATTGCTTCATCAACGCAGGAATCACGGTTGCATTCCCACGATGGTAAGATGAATCTGTTTCCATGCAAATGATGTCGGATTGCCAGGGAATCACTATGGCTGGCGCATGGATTACTACTTGAGAGCAATCGCTCCATTGCCTGATGGAAAAATGACTGTTTTGCACAAGCAGTTTTGCACCAGAGGGCTCACTTATGGCGGTTTGCAGTCCAACACCAGTTGGCGATTTACGGGCGCATGCCAACCCGGCTTCTACATGCAACGGGCGGGACTTTCCATCTGCCTCAGTTCTGCCCCAGTCATCCAGCCGGAATGTAGCATCACTGGACTGCTGAACTTCAAGCAGCATGATGCCTGCCCCAATGGCATGGACTGTGCCCGGCGGAATTGCATATACCTCACCAATTCGTGGTTCTATTCGATTCAAGCACTCGACTGTTTTTCCCTGTCTCACGGATGCTTCGAATTGCTCCATGCTGCAATCCTGTTTCAAATCGATGTAAAGAGCGGCATTCTTTTCGACAGATAATACAACCCAGGCTTCTGATTTGCCTCTTTCGCCAGGCGACCAGAGTCTTGACTGATCATCATCGGGGTGCACCTGAATGGAAAGATTCTCGGCAGCATCCAGGATTTTGATTAGAATCGGGAAGGGTAAGCTGAATTCCTGACCAACCAAATCACGCCCGTGATGCTGGATCAATTGACGGAGTGTCAGATGGTCAACTTGAGAAACAGTTGACTTGCTGTGATGCAGGTGATGATCGCTAAGCAACCAGGCTTCGCCTACAGGAGATGGGCTCGAGTTGAAGCCATAGAGAGCAGTTAGTTGCTTGCCACCCCAGGGCATCTTGCGCATCCATGGCTGAAAACTGAGAGGTGATGCGCCAATCACTTCCACATGTCCTCTTCAGAAAATGGATGAAATGCGCGTGCTTTGGGTTTGGGTCTTGATTTCAATATGGCATCTGCAAGATATAAATCTGACTTGGTGGTGATTTTAATGTTCGATGCGTCACTGCTAACCAGTGTTACAGGTACTCCCAGCATTTCAACAAGCTGTGCATCGTCAGTAATATTGGAATTCATTTTGCGGGACGCATATGCTTTTTCGATAATCTCTTTTCGAAAGACCTGTGGCGTCTGAGCTAACCAGAGATGTTCACGTGTAACGGTGCTTTCAATACATGAGTTGCCATTATCACGCTTGAGTGTATCAACAATCGGTGATGCCAGGATGGCAGCACCAGTTTCCTGAGCGGTAGAAAAGACCTTGTCAATCATATCTGCAGTAGCACAAGGCCTCACCGCATCGTGGATGGCAACATAGTGAAGATCAGGTTGCAGTTTTGCCAGGCCATTGGATACGGAATCTGATCGTGTGGCTCCCCCTAAAGTCAGCATGACATTCATAAAGGCCATATTGGGGCCATACCGTCTGCGGACATTTTCCTCATCTTCTTCAGCTATCACAAGAATAGTCTGGACAACGTCTTTTCGACTGATGAAGAGATCTGCGGCACGAAGCCAGACTGCCCTGCCATCAATGTCCGCGTAGGGTTTTTTGACATCGTCTTTGAATCGAGAGGACTTGCCAGCGGCAACGAGAATTACACCAAATTTCGACATGGCTGGACTCCCTCATCTGGAACTATCCATGATGATATATCATTGGTGACCGATGAGGGAGAAGAATTCAACAGTCTATTTCTTCGTCATCGTTTTGTCTTTTTCGCGATTTGTTTTAACTGCTTCTGGAATCAGATCATCAAAAGGTCCCCGTTCTGATGAAACCACGTCCTCAATCCAGTCAATATTCAGGATTGAAGGCGATACGACGCCGGACCACGAAGATACCGTGTTGGGGAATGCCGCGGTGAGCAGACTTGTGCTGAGATGCTGCCTCAGCAGCCAGACATGATATTCAGCTCGGAGTCGATCAGGTGCAAGATTTCTTGCGATGGTTCGCATGTACTTCTCCTGCAGGTCAAGCATTTCTTCCTGAATGGTATCATGACCTCCATACAGTGAAAGATTGAAACTGATTGCAGGAGTTACCTGAGCCAGTGTGGTTCCAATTCCAGGTGCCAGCATGCTGCACCTTAATCCAATTTCATCCGGGACAGACATGGAGTTACGGAACAATAGACTGAGCAGGCCAATGGCTCTTTGATAATGTGCAACCGAGACTGGCCAGTCAGTATAGTTCTGCTCAGCGAAATATCGCGACAGCGAGGCTTCTCGGTAGTTGTCTGATTTGTTGGCAGCAGAGGTCTGCTTCCAGTAATCGTAGCGACAGATTGATCGCAATTTGACCAGATTATTGATAAAGTTGAATGCCTTATAACAGTCCATTGCATGGGCATATTCTTCAGGGTTTTGCGATTTGAGATATTCAGGAGGTGCCATGAGATTTTCTGCCTGTTCCTTGTATTTCTCCTGATAGATTCCTGCCTTCTTAACCATATCCTGGTACTTGGCATCAGGCTGCTCAATATTACAGGCCTTACCAAGATCCAACCACATGGTGTGGCCTTTTTCAGCTATCAGCTGTCCCTGTTCTGCCCAGCCTTCTTTGTAAAGTTCCTGAGCGCTGCGGGATTGTGTCTGAGCGGGTTTAGCGCGGAACAACATGCTATGCATGTTTTTGTTAGTTCGGGTATATTTTCCCTGTTCAGGGGTTACATCTTCAGATAACTCTGTCTTGGGTGGTGGTAGCATTTCCGTGGAGAATTCGTACCAATGACCGGCAATATCCAAGCCATCCTGCATCAGTTCCTGGTCAATTACTTTGCCGAGTAAATCGCGGTCAGCCATATTGGGCCAACGGGGCCACGGATCATTGGCCAGTTTCACAGTGTTGTCGCTGTCAACCTGCCATAGAGAAGGGACATCCTGATGCTCAGTTAAGAAGTTGATTAGCTCACGGTTTAATGCAGTTTCATCACCTTCCGGCACATTCAGATAGGCTTGTACTCTGCGCACAAATCGGGGATACTGCGATTTGAACCGCTCCAGTTGTGATGGATTGTTCTTTAAATTGACGGGTTCCCTCTGTGAGAGGGGGATGCAACTCATATGAAGGAGTGGTCTGAAGATGGTTTGTTCATCTGCATAGTACATTTTCCCTGAAATGTATTGTGCTATTTCTGAACGCATTTCCGGGTCACCAATGACATGTACTTCATCCGGTCGCGAGGGATCATACAGTTTGATGCGGTTGATCTCTTCACCGTTGGCCAGCCAGCGAATCCCCTTGGAGATGTAGAAGTATTTGTCCTGTACCCTGTCGAATTCAACGGAAACATTGTACGCCAGGTTCCAGCCTTGATACTGCCAGGGCTTCTTGAAATGCGGCTGTAGTTTTGTCAATGCGGTCAGAATGATTTCAAGTTGCTTGTAGTCGTGTCGTTCCTGCAATTCGGTTACTTCCCACCACAGACCGCAAACAAGAGGTCCTCGAAAACTGGACAGAACAAACCGCGAGATCGAACCACCCAAATCTACCTTACCCAGATTGGTTTCGCTAATGTCGTACTGTTTGGCAGCAGTGTCGATGACCAGCAGTTTATGTGCATACGCCATCCCAAACAGTAGCACGATGGCCACCAGGTAAATGATTTTTCTTTGTCGTATGCGTTCGTAGGCTGTGGCCATGTGATGGCTCTCAATAGTTCCTGTTAGTTAGCAATTTCTCTGCCACATAGCAGATAATATCCCAATAACAAACACGGAAACAGATACATGATCAAACGCAGAAATGAGGCAAACAGTTCACTGCCTGGGATGTCGAATCCTTCCGATACAAACAGCTTGCGATCATAGATTTCAAGATCTGGTAATGCTGCATGGATCAGCTTGAACACGTACCTGACAGAGTTGTCCATCGCAATGGCTGTTCTTGACGCAGCATTGTCAGTCAACGGTGTCACCATGTTTTCCTTGTTGATCAATCGCAGTGCTGATTCAAAGGCACGCCCGCCAGGTCGGTTGACAGGATCATCAGGGAGCGATTGTTCGTAGATGTATTTGAGAATGGTAGGTTGTCCCATAATCACCAGAAGGATGGTAATCAGCAGGCTGATGGGAGCATTCAGATAGGTGGACAACACGACACCAAAGGTGACAACCAGAACCATAAAGAACCAGACTCCAACCAGGCCCTTGAAGAAATTCAATACCCAGTTGCCTTCATCCACCAGCATGAACAGATTACGCTGAGCAGTGCCCAGATACTGTGAATTGGATCGGCAGTTGACATGGACTTCCAGAATGGCATTGGAAGGGCTGTCAGCCATGATGCTTCCCGGGAAACTGACTAGCGTTGGTTCGCCTTCATCAAATACCCTTGCAGGCTTGGGCAATTCGTAGTAACCAAACTTACGGGCTTTTTCGTCAGCGGAAAGTGGCAGGTTTGTTTTGGGATCACGTGCATTGCGGTATTCATCAAAATTACCTTTCCATTTCGCTCGGTTCACAAATGAGAATTGAACAGCAACACCCTGTTCAAATCCGTCTGCACCACCTTTGCTCGTTCGGAAGATATCGAAGGTGGCCTCGATGGTTACCAGTTCCCGATTGGCAACTGCAGCTGGAAGTTTATCAAAGAACCACACTGCTTCCTGTCCAGTGCCTCCAGATAGATACTGGAAATATTCCCAGACACGTCCGACGTTATCGCCACCACGTTCTTTGACAACTACTTCGCCGGAAGGGGTAATATCCAGGAATAACAGGTTTCCGAAAGCAACAGTTCTCGCACGTATGGATTTCTTGACTTCTTGATCAACTCCTCGCGCAACATAGATAAGACTTACTGCACCAGCAAGAATCAGAATAACTGTCATCAACCCCACCAGGCCCAGAATTCTGCCCAGTACGATTTCCAGTTTCTGGACTGGCTTCGTCACCACGGTAAAAATGGTCTGATGTTTAATGTCAGTCGGGATACTGAAACACGCCAGGATACCTGACGTTACCAGAATCATCGTGGTGACGACATAGAAAACGAGATTGATATACTGCTGCCACTGATCGTTCTTTTTCTCTGTGGTGATGAACCAACTGGCAAACAAAACAACAATACCGAGGATGAGAAACACCCAGAGCACCTTCCTGCGTATGGCTTCCTTGATGCTGAACCGGGCTATGGCCATCAATCGACGGGGGCTGAATCTGAGAACTTCAAAAATAAATTCAATTGAGAGTGTCAGAAGTGCCAGAGCGCAGAAGAAGTTTACCGCAATATCGGTCCGAGTATGATCTCGATACTTGTTTTCCGGACTGGGGACATCAAACGGATCAAAAATGGTATTTTGAGTAAACAAATGGTATCCAAAGTAAGCAATCATGCCAATAAATGCAACTGCCGTCAGGCCGAGCAGTATCCAGAAGACCCTGGCACGCCAGTTGTTTTCTGTGCCTTCCGAACTCAACCTGCCGGTGAGTCCATAAGGCACCCATTGACCATCACGCAGTGCAGCCTTCAGGACAAACCACAGAGTCCAGATCAGCAATAAAATGATGGAACCAATTCCAGCCTTGCGGAGCCATATTTCTGCGTACTCGCCCATTCGCTCGAGTGTTGGATAAACCGTTTCAATATTAAACGCTGCAAACATCATTCCTGATTACACCTGTTGAGAAGTTTGAAGAAATAACCGTCTTAAACTTTCTGATTTCCAGCTGGTCGATCACTGGGTGGAACATACCGTCTGCCTGGTCTGGCTTTACTGTCTTCTACGATGCGCAGGAATAGATCTTCCAGCGTGGTGGTTGGATGGTCAATATTGTCAACATTCCCACCGTGCTTCTTCACGACTTCTGCAAGGTCGTTTCGTAGAGAATCGGTGATTTTCATTCCTCGTGCCGTCAACTGAACCATTTCTTCAACTTCAAGCAGCTTGTCAACCGAACCAAGTTCCTGGAGTTCACCGTCAAACAAAATAGCAATGCGATCACAAACATCCTGCACATCTTCCAGACGGTGGCTGCACATTAATATGGTCTTGCCCTGATCACGCAATTCAAGGATGAGATTTTTCATCCATTTGGTGCCGATAGGATCAAGACCTGAAGTAGGTTCATCGAGAATGACAAGATCAGGATCGTTAATGAGTGCTTGTGCCAGCCCAATACGTTGCCGCATCCCCTTGGAGTATTCTTTCAGCGTCCGTTTCTTATCACGAGCCAGACCGACCTTTTCAATTAGCTCGTTGGCACGCTGCCGACGAACATCAGCTGGTATGTTGAATAATCTGCCGTAGAAATCGAGTGTTTCTTCCGCGGTGAGAAAACGATACAGATACGATTCTTCAGGCAGGTAGCCGATGCGTTCGTTCTTCTGAACATTAGTTCCCGGCTTTCCGAAAACCAGCCCTTCGCCTTCTGAGGGAAATAACAGACCGAGGAGCAATTTGATGGTGGTGGTTTTCCCTGAACCGTTAGGCCCCAGCAATCCAAAAACTTCACCCTTCTTGATGTCGAGGTTGAGTGAACGAAGGGCCTGTTTCTTTTTTCGTCCCCAGAAATCAAGATAAACCTTGCTGAGATTTCGAGTTTCAACAATCACTTCCTGTGCTGTTGAATTGGGGCTTTCTGCCATGTTGTTTCCTTAATTGATCAGCCTGAACTTGCAAATTTCTCAAGGTAGATTGTGAAACGATACAAGGTATACGCATCATTTCAGTTATTCGTTCGTCGATGCAGCACAATCCTGATACCAATGTTATAGAACAACCTAAGTTGAATGCCTGTCATACGATGCATCGTTCGATCAACGTCATGATAATAACCCTCTGCAAGGTGGCAAGCTGATGACTGGGACTTCTCACCTACAGTAACGAGAAATGCCAATGCTATTCGGTCAAGCTGAGAAGCAGGCTGCAACGAAACTGATCAAACTCGCCCTGGAAGAAGATCTGGGAAGCCAAGGTGATATTACATCCCTGACGGTAATCCCAAGGGAATTTGCCGGTAAGGCGAATATTGTTGTCAGAAAGCCAGGAGTCATTGCAGGGATTCCAATCATCAAACTGGTAATGGATTCTTTCGATCCGTTCTTAACTCTTGAGACTGGACTCTCCGATGGAGTGGAAGTTAAACCAGGCGACGTTCTGGTAACTCTACAAGGAAACCTGAGAAGCATCCTTGCCATTGAGCGAATCATTCTTAATTTTATACAACGGCTCTCTGGGGTCGCCAGCCTGACTCATCAGTATGTCAGTCGTGTTCGAGATACGAAATGTCAGGTGCTGGACACGCGAAAGACCACACCTGGCTGGCGATACCTTGAAAAATATGCAGTTCGGTGTGGCGGTGGCATCAATCATCGGATGGGATTATTTGACAGGATCATGATCAAGGATAACCACCTGGCCGCTTTGAAAGAGCATCGCGCGCCGATACTTGCAGCGATCGAAAAGGCGAAAAGAGTAAACGGCAGCCCGCTGGTTGAGGTTGAAGTTGAATCATTGGATCAGTTGAACGAGATACTGCCATCCAGACCGGATATTGTGTTACTAGACAATATGAAGCCTCATTTGCTGCTTGAAGCAGTAAAACTGAGGGACCGGTTGAAAAGTGTGACCAAGCTGGAAGCCTCAGGAGGTATTACTCTTGATAACCTGACCGAGATTGCCGAGACAGGTGTTGATTTCGTCAGCATCGGAGCACTGACCCATTCCGCGGTTGCTCTCGATATTGCATTAGATTACACCGAATCATGAACACAATAGGTAACTGCCGGATTCATCTGGAATCAGTCACCAGCACGAATGACGTTGCCTGGCAGTACGCAACTGATGATCAATTCAACGGCCTGGTTGTTATTGCTGATGAACAACATTCAGGACGAGGAACTCGAGGCAGACGATGGCATGCGGAACGGGGCACTGCCCTACTCTGTTCAACTCTCATCAAATTGGATGAGCAACTTTGTCGGCCAGTTGTGTTGACCATTTGGGCTGGAGTCAGTGTCTGCAAAGTAATTGATCATTGGTCTCAAGTTAAACCCGTCCTTAAATGGCCGAATGATGTGTTGATTAACCAGAAAAAGTTATGTGGCATACTGGTTGAGATTCGTAATCCATGGTGTGTAATCGGTATTGGAATTAATGTTCACAAGCCAATGCACCATTACCACGAGAAGGGAATCAGCAACTCAACGTTTCTGAATGAACATACGAAACGCATGATCGAAGTTGAGGAAGTAACTGATTCCATCATCAGCAGCCTGAATGAAGGGTATGCCAAGTTGTTGCAAAATGACCAGCATCAAGATCTTCTTGCAGGTTGGGAAAATTATAGTGGACTTTTGGGACGGCATGTTGAAGCAGTAACAACTCAAGGTGTCATTACTGGAAAAGTGAAGTCACTGCATTGGAACGGAATCGTTCTCAATGATCAATCCGGGTTACGAACAATCCTGCCTGAGTCGATTCTCAAAATGAATCAGGAAGGTCAAGTAGACGTTTGAGTTCCCTGCTTGTCGATGCTTTGGCTCAAGTTGACAAATGCCATGCGTAATTCGTAGAGAATGGTCTTGAGCAGATTATGCTCTGCCGTTTCCAGGTTTCCCTTCGTCTTGTTTTCAACAACAGTTAGCAAATCAATATAGAACTGTGCTTCAGCCAGGTTAATTTGAGGTTTTTGCTGAGGCACGTGAATCAAACCAAGATTCAACATGGCAGGCATGGCCAGAGAATTGACCAGCACTTCGAAGGATGCCTGGGGCATACTTTTGCCTTGTTGAAGTTTTTCCTGCTCTAATTTTTCCTCCAGCATTTCTTTTTCTTGTTGTGCTTCGGATTTCCAGTCTTCATCAATGATGATTTTCTTTGACGCATCGCTCATGTCGTTTATCCCTTAGACTGTTCTTCATCCGTGATTATAGCAGTCTGAATGACAACTTCGTCTACTTCCTGATGAGATGAAAATCTCGAGGTTGATCTTTTATTGTAACTCAACTTGCTTAACAACGTTAAATCATGAACAATAAAACTGTTGGAGGTAGAGTAATGAAAGCAATGTTGTTGTTTCTTATACTGGTTGCATTCGGTGCAAATAACAAGGCGTTGTCACAGGAAAACACTCAGGTTCAACAGCTAATCGGTGATCTTAAAAGCAATCAGGCAGTCAAGAAGCGCAAAGCCGTTACAGAGATAGCCAAACTGGGTCAGGATGCAAAATCTGCGAATCCTTATTTAATTCAGCTTCTCGAAAAAGATAGGGATGTGCTGGTCAGACGAGGAGCAGCAGAAGCTTTGGGTATGACGGGAGGTGATGCGAGTACCACGGTCCCTGCCCTGGCGAAGGCCTTGAAAGATAAGGATGTTGATGTTATCGCTGCGGCATCTGTTTCATTGAGAAAATATGGAAAGAAGGCTGTACCCGCCCTGCGAACAGCATTAAGTGATAAGGATAATCAGGTGAGACGACATGCTGCAGATGCCCTGGCTGCCATCGGCGTGGAGGCAAAAGATGCTGTACCTGATCTGATCAAAGCCTATCAATCGGAGTCTCCGAATATGAGAAGAGGTAATGTTCAGATTAAAGCCAGCTATATCAATGCTCTGGGTGAAATCGGGCCTGATGCAAAAGATGCCATCCCTGTATTCGAAGCGGTTCTTGCAGAGGGAAATCCCGACAGACAATTACGACGTCTCGTGACGGATGCTTTGCGTAAAATAAGGAAATAGTTTTGTCGAGGTATGGATAACGTGGATGCTCAGCCAAGGGATGGATTAGACAAAATCGATGTTGCGAGCATCTTGGGCTATTTGAATTTTTCAAATGGAAGACCTGATCCGCGATTTCAGGTAGCGTGGAATACTGCACAACAATATTTCGATTTCACAGAATCAGCTGAGCCTTGCCTTGCCCTGATTGAATGGCTCAGGTTGCAGTGTCCCAGGTTGTCTGAAGAAGGCGGCAGTGCGTTTAAAGATCTTTCACATGCCGTCGCCATGCTGGAAATTCTCAAGCAGAAATTGATTCCGGAATATGGCAGATTTCATACTGATCTGCTCGGCCATGTAACCAGTCGTGAATTGTTCTCACCGTTTTTTATTGTTCGAATGATCGAAACACTTCTCGCAGAAAGTTCACTGACAGTTCAACAGGATAAGCTTGTTTCTGCAGTATTGCACAGGCTGAATGATTTTCTGGGCTATCGGCCCATAGCTACACTTGAGAACAGACAACTGGGCGAGCCTTATGCTCATGAGCGATTTCGACCCATTCCACTTTACATCAGACAGGCAGGTTGCGGACATACGAAATACCACGCTTTAATATTGGAAGCGATGCAGGTGCTGACCTCCCTGCCTGAAGATATTCTCGATGAAGCATCGTTTGACTTGAATAGGCTTGAAGAATGGGCTTACGATCCGAGAAATTACGATCACTCACATCCTGCCAATCGTCGCCCGAATTATGTCTTTGGTGAATGGGACCCCCATTCGCTGGATGAAGCGGGCCAATATCAGCGGTATGTGTCTCGAGCAGTCACTCTGCAAATACTTTCTGATCAAATGAAGACGACAGACCCGGAACTGCATCAGGAATATACCAGGGAAGCAGGCATAGTACTGGCTGGGACAGTGCTCATGGCATCAGCCATGAGTGGACGGGCGCCGGGAAGCTACGATTCGACCGTGAAACTTTCAACGCTGGTACCTCGCATTGCCAAGCTCCGCGACAATTTTTACAGCTATTGTTTTTCACGTCTGCACGGACAGCACAGAAAACGCATGGCAATTGAAGCTGAGGAACTCAGGCAGCCATTCGGGCGTGCCCGGCAGTCTCTCAACCAGGCTATTACCCGACACCGCGCAGAGCAGTTACAAAATAGGCACATTGCCTTTTTTTTGTCCGACCTGGGAAATCCACGGGAAGCAGTAAGACGACTTCGCGCAGATAGCCCACTTTCAGATCGTTTTCAGCAGTTATTGACGACAACATTGACCAACATACAGATCGCGGTCAAAATCAACTCGCTGAATTCAGCGGAAAGTGAATTCGTCAATCTGGAGGAAATATTGCATCGGGGAATTGAATGTGGTGCGTTGCCTGATCCTTGGAATGCTCTCGGATTTCAGGCTCAGTTCCCGATTTTCCAGTCCATGGAAGATGCAGTTCTGGACCATCGCCTGATTGAACTGTGCGAATTCATGGATTCCACATTTCAACTGGCAGGCAGAGTGATGTGTGAGGCGGCAGCATCCGGGCAGCATCAGATTGCTAGTGGAATCAAGAAAATTTTCAAACGCATAGCCATGTGGTGGGATCAATACGCTACCTTTGAAGTCACCGAGTTGCCCAGGGCAGCAGGTGAAGAGAGCCTGTCGTCTGCCATGCAGGTGGCTGAAGCTCTGACGGACTGGCATCAGCTCGGTCAAACTTCGGGTGATCTAGCGTTCTGGCGAAAGCATCTACATCGATTTCAATCTGCATCGTCGTTTGCAGCGGTGGTTGACGTACTCCATCATCGTAAGGATTATTCAGCCGCCATGGCTCTCATGATCAGTTGGCTGAGCCACGCGACGGAAGTTCCTTTGGAAGATGGAAAAAGCAGCCTATACGACCTGATGTTAAAATGGTTCCTACAAGTGCTGCAATCATCGGAGTTAAGCAACTCCGAGCAATGGAAGCTGGTAAAACGGTTTATTGACCTGATCGAAGCCAATGCGGAAGATTATCTGGAGGTAACGTTTGATCTGGAAGCGGATTCGAGTGCAAATCGCAAGGAAGAGAATCCGTATGCAGCGGCTTACGAAGGCATGGAGTATCGGGATACCACGGATGACGGTGTACAAGGCAGCCTGTCTGAAGAGCCTATGCACGGACGTCAGCAGGAATTCCCGCTGGAGCAGCAGTCTGAGGTAATTACTCAGAAAATTCATTTTCAGGCGCAGATGGCACACTTGTGGAAACTCGTTGCTCGCCAGGCAAAACGCTATGCGCAGCAGACGGAGTTGTCAGAAACACTTAGCTCATGGTGGAAAACGGCGGTCGCCCAGCGGGAAAAATTAATTCCACTTCTTGAAAAGATTCAGCGCTGTCCTGTACCTGAGCCACTGGGTAATCAGGCATCAATGATGGAATACGACAGGCAGCGGAACATTAAGGATAAGCTTCTTGAAGCGGGCATATCGGCAGTATTGGATATCTCCATGGCCGAGCGTTCCTTGCATGCTTTAAGCTATGCTATAGAGAACAAGGAAGTTCCCAGTACGACGAGCGAGGATTGGGAGCATCACGCGGTTCAAATGGAAAATTTATTGTATCTTGGAAAGATTGAAAAGATTCCTTCTCGTCTGAAATTGTTCTTATCTGCCTTGGGCTCAGTCTCTCTCCTGTACAAACCAGTGGATGCCGGTGGACGAATTCATGAGATTATTCAAACTAGAACTGCACAAACCATTCTTCGTGAATTGATGATGTCTCTTCCCCGACAGGGGATGGTACAGGAAACTTACCAGGTATTGAAGGTTGTTCGAGACCTGGAACGGGCGCAATCGATACAAGGCCGCGTGGTTACCGAGTTCAACCGGCTGTTCGAATCCGCCATGAATGGTTTGACCTTGAGTATTTCGCGTTCAGCCCAGCAATGGAAACCATCACCCGAACCGGCCAAGCTGGTCAGTATGCTCGATCTGCTGGTGAAGCCATTCCTGATGCTGTGGATTGATCACAGTCATTCTGTTAGACTTTCCAGTGTCGAAGCGATTCATGGTGAAGAGGAATGGCTGGAGTTACGTGAATTCATTCGCAAGTTTGGATCGGAATTGTTTCATCCCAAGTTTATGACCCTGGCCAATCTGCGAGCTATACTCAGCCGGGGCGTGCATGCTTACCTGACGTACCTTGAGGAAGATGCATCCGTTACGTACGGTGAAGATGCAAGCACCTGCGAAAAACTGCTGATTGCACTGCGTCGCAAGCTCGTGAATCGTGAACAGATTGTGCGACAGTTTGAATTGGTACTGAAAGCGATAGTCGAAAATTACGAAGAGTACAAGGACTATAACGCGACAACCACCCAGTCGGATTACGGCGAAAATCTATTCCGTTTAGTGGCTTTCCTTCGTTTGAAAAGCACGTACGAACGCCATGTCTGGAATATCAAGCCGCTCATCTGGGTGCATGATACGCTGGCTCGTGAAGGTCAGTTTTCTGCTGCATTAATCTGGAAGCAGACCATTACCCGAATGACCAGTGAAATTTCTCAGCGGCATATGCAGCATCTGAAAGAATTGCAGTCTGAACACGGAATGCAGTTGCGCACCGTGGCAGATTTAATTGCGGAGCAATTCACGGCCACTCTCGATGTAGACACCATGACCGCGCTAGTAACTCCCGCGAATCTGGAATTACAACTTCAGAAAAGTATCGGACCTGTTGTCGCAGATAGACCTTCTTCTACACTTGCTGCGTTTGAGAAACTACTTTCCGCTATCGATTTACAGACTCGTAAAACGACTGGTTCCGGGCTGGATGTCCCCGTCTGGATTCGCAAACTGGAACAGGAAGTTGATTATGTGACACATCATCAGCAGTATGATAAAGCCATTGAGCCACCTTTTTATGCTTTAGATGAAGCAAAATTCAGCAGTCAAATGGAATCCTGGAAAACCAATGATGGCGATGTCAACCTTCTGCCCAATTAAGCTGTTAGACTAATTTCACAAGTTGTATAATACGTTTTTAAATTGACCGGAGTGTAGCCATGGCAAAGCACATTTTCGTAACTGGCGGAGTGGTCAGTTCTTTAGGTAAGGGGATTACCTGCGCTTCCATGGCAATGTTGTTGGAACGTCGAGGCCTCAATGTACGCCTGCAGAAATTTGATCCATATCTCAATGTTGATCCTGGAACCATGAATCCTGCTCAGCATGGAGAAGTGTACGTTCTGGATGATGGTACTGAAACCGATTTGGATCTGGGCCACTACGAGCGATTTACCAATGCAGAACTCGATCGGCATAGCAATTACACTTCTGGTCGTATTTACCAGACTATCATCAATAAAGAACGACATGGAGACTATCTGGGCCAGACGATCCAGGTGATTCCCCATGTGACTGATGAAATCAAGCGATGTATCCACTTGATGGCAAAGCCAGAAACAGATGTCGTCATAACTGAAATTGGCGGCACGGTAGGCGATATTGAAGGTCTGCCTTTTCTGGAAGCGATTCGCCAGTTTGCGCTGGATGTCGGCAAGCACAATTGCCTTTACGTTCACCTGACCCTCGTGCCATATCTGAAAGCGGCACAGGAGTTGAAGACGAAACCCACACAGCATTCTGTTGGTATGTTGAGGCAGATCGGTATTCAGCCGGATATTTTGATTTGCCGGACTGAAAGAGATCTCTCCGAGGAAATGAGAAAGAAAATAGGTCTGTTCTGCAATGTGGAAAATCGTGCAGTCATTGCTGAGAAAGATAGAGATTTCAGTGTTTATGAAGTGCCCATCAGCTTGCATGAAAAGAAACTCGATGAACTAATCATCGAAAAATTTGGACTGACATCTGCTGCTCAGCCACCCAATCTGGATGAATGGATGAAGATGCTTTCCAAGCTGAAGAATCCTGTGCATGAGGCCAATGTAGCAGTCGTTGGCAAATACATGGAAACACACGATGCCTACAAGTCCATTTATGAATCACTGGTTCATGCAGGTATTGCCAATAGCACACGAGTTCGCATTACCAAGGTTGATGCTGAAGATCTCGAAGATGAGCAGCGGGCAGATAGTCTCTTGAGCGGGATGGACGGCATTCTGGTCCCGGGTGGTTTTGGAGACCGAGGCATAGAAGGCAAGATCATGGCAGTCAAATATGCCAGGGAGAACAACATCCCATTTTTTGGTGTCTGTCTGGGAATGCAATGCGCTACGATAGAATTTGCCCGCAATGTGCTTGGCCACAAGGACGCCAGCAGTACGGAATTCACCGATGATACGCGCTACCCGGTCATTTGCATGATGAGCGAGCAGGAAAAAGTTCAGGACATGGGTGGTACCATGCGATTGGGACAGTATCCCTGTGACCTTCTTGTAGGCAGCAAGGCCTATGAAGCTTATGGCAAAGCATCCATCATGGAACGGCATCGGCATCGTTATGAATTCAATAATCAGTTCCGTTTCCAGTTCTCTGAAAAAGGATTTCTACTGTCAGGACTAAGTCCAGATGGGAAATTAGTGGAAGTCATTGAACTGAAGAATCATCCCTGGTTTGTTGCAGTACAATATCACCCGGAATTCAAATCCAAGCCCATTCAGGCACATCCCTTATTCAGGGAATTTGTGAGAGCAGCCCGCGACCGGCGAAGGTCGCAGAACGGAATGATTGCAGAGGCCCCTGCCACCTCGAGCGTACAGGCTCGAAGTGCGAAAGAAAACATGCATAACAAAGATGAAAAGACGGCATCATACTCATGTTAACGCTTTGGACCTGTTCGAAAGTACGATACAATCAAGCGTTGTATTGATATGCCAGGTACTGTAAGCTACTTTATGCTATATTCAATCGAACTTCAGGTTGCAGCAGTTGGTAATTCAGAGCATCGAGTAAAAGCATGTTGATCGGTCAAACCATAGGTCCATTCAAAATTGAAAAAGAATTGGGCAGTGGAGCTATGGGCACGGTATATCGTGCCACCTTCAGCAAGGATGATACCAAACAGCGTCGAGTAGCTATCAAAGTCATTGCTCCCGGCCTAGGTGATAACGAAAGAATCCAGGCACGGTTCGAACGGGAAGCCACTATCCTCAAGCAGTTGAAACACCCAAACATAGTCAGATTGCTAGCAACGGGCAAGTTTCAGGGACGCCCGTTTTATGCCATGGAATACATCGAGGGGTATTCGTTAGATCATCAGTTAGCCACCAAGGGAAGAATACACTGGGAAAAACTTATCGAACTGGGTAAGCAGATCTGTGCATCGTTGCAGCATGCTCACGATCATGGAATCATCCATCGTGATCTGAAGCCTTCCAACTTGATGATTGACAGGCATGGCAATGTGAAATTGACTGACTTTGGAATTGCCAAAGACAGTGACATGTCCGGTCTCACGTCTGCGAATTCAACCGTTGGTACAGCTGCTTATATGTCGCCTGAGCAGTGTCGTGGTGAACGCGATCTCACACCCAAGTCTGATCTATATGCATTGGGAATTGTCTTTTATGAACTGTTAACCGGTCGCAAACCATTCGCGGCTGAAAATGCGATGGACATGTTTATACAGCATGTCTCTGGTACTTTTGAACGGCCAGCTCGTATCGTCATGGATATTCCACCCTGGATGGATACGCTGGTTTGCCAGTTGATGGAGAAGAAGCCCGAACATCGCCCTGCTGATGCACGGACGGTGGCTCAGGCTCTGGATGAAGTGCGACAACGTGTTGAATCGCATAAAAGTCTTGGTGCTGAACTAGCGAACAAGGTCGCCCGTAAAGGCGATGGCAAAGATAAACAACTCGCTGAGGAAATTGTTGCTGGAAAGAAGATCAAAAAACGCAAGGAAAAGGCCAAAGTAGAATTCAGGAAACAACTGCTGGCTGCGGCAGGAATCAGCGTGCTACTGATTGGCGTGGTTTTTATGATTATCTACGCCATGCAGGGTCCTGGACCTGTTGCCATGCTCAATTCAGCCGTGAAGAAAATGGAAAAGTTTGATGCAGCTTTAATGGCTGATACGAGCGATTCCTATAAAGTTTTTGAATATTGGGAGGATGCCAGAACGGAACTCGAGAAACTGCGAGGCAAATATCCTGAAAGCAAGGAAGCGACCATTGCAAAAGAGCATCTGGAGTTTCTGGAAGCGGGAAATTATTACCGATTAGGCAAAGGAATTCTGGGTACTGAACCTGTAAGTAATTGGGGTAATGCTTACAAAAAAGGCTATGAAAAACTCTACGAACTCAAGACCCCCGCATCGAAGACCTTTGTTGATCGTGCCCGAAAAGAGATTATGGAGTATCATGCTCCGGTATTGCTCGCAGAAAGCAAAGCCAAGGCAGATATAGACAAAGAATCCGATTGGCCCGAAGCGATCAAAAAACTGACCATGGTACAGCAGTTTTATCCGGAATCACCTTCTTTTCCTGAAAGTATGGATTTACTCAATCGTTTATTGGCACACCAAACTGCGCTGGAGCAACTGAAAAAGAAAGACATACTGAATAATCCGGAATGGAAGCGAACCGCGAGTAAATTTGAGTATCAGGCGGTGCTGGCACTGAATGATGAACTTCAGGCGCAGCCCGAAGCAGCCATCGAAAAATGGAAAATACTCAAAGAGGAAGGATTCAAACAGCAGGACGAAAAAAAGAAATTTGTCGATAATCCGCAGTATCGTCCCTGGATTCAGTTGGCACAGGCGAAACTGGAAGCCTTCTCGAAATCGGGTTCTCGAAAATAACTTTAGCTTTTCTTCATTGCTGCATAGGCTTCCAGGGCCTTGTTGCGAGCTTGCTGATGATCGACAATAGGAAATGGATA
Organism: Planctomycetia bacterium; assembly: GCA_016795155.1. Taxonomy (NCBI): domain Bacteria; kingdom Pseudomonadati; phylum Planctomycetota; class Planctomycetia; species Planctomycetia bacterium. The sequence goes on from JAEUIE010000015.1 coordinate 51,631, forward strand.
GGATGATCCGAGTTTAATTCCAGCCTTTGTTAAAGTTTGCTGACCAGCCTGCCAGGGTTCATGAATGAATTCGTCTGGCAATGATCCAATCTCTGGAATCCATTTTCGAATATAGGCTCCTTCGGGATCAAAACGCTTTCCTTGCTGCATCGGGTTGAAAATGCGGAAGAATGGTGCAGCATCTGCGCCACACCCAGCAGTCCATTGCCAGCCCATCGTGTTGTTCGGCAAATCTGCATCAACCAGAGTATCCCAGAACCATTCCGCTCCCTGCTGCCACGGTATGAGCAGATGTTTTACTAGAAAGGATGCAACCACCATGCGAACTCGATTGTGCATCCATCCTGTAGTCCAGAGCTCGCGCATGCCCGCATCTACCAGCGGATAACCAGTCTGCCCCTTCTTCCAGGCATTAAACCACTTAGTATTCGACGACCACGGGAAATGACTGAAATGTTCTTTCAGCGGCTTACAGTCAGAATCCGGATAATGGTAAAGGAGATGGAATGCAAACTCCCTCCAGGCGATCTGTCGTAAAAACGGCAGAGCAGTTTGCCGGGAATCCGGCCGATTGATGCAGGCATGCCAGATCTGGCGAGGACTGATCTCGCCAAAATGCAGGTGTGGCGAAAATTGACTGGTACCCTGGCTGCCCGGCAAATCACGTCGACTTGAATATAACGCGATGGCGTTCCGACGAAATTGATCGAGTTTGGATATTGCAGTCTGTTCTCCCGGTTTCCAATAATGATAAAATTGCTCATCCCATGGGATTCGAGGCAAAAGTCGGAGTGAGTCGAGCTTTTCTGAAAAGGGCATCTTTTCGGGTGCTCGAATCCCCGAAGGCGGCGGTTCAGGTGCGCGAGGAACTGCCTTGGACAGACACGCATTGCAGAACGGAGTGAACACCTGATAAGGTGTTGATGATTTATTTTGTATCTCCCATGGCTCAAACAGCAGGCTGCCATTGAAGCTCTCTACCTCAATCCCCTGCTCTTTCAGAGTAGTCTTGATTTTTTCATCGCGTTTTCGGGCATATGGCTCATAGCAACGGTTCCAGTGTATCCGTACAGCCTTTGATTCCTGAATGACTGCAAAAAGCTGCTCGAGTGGATTTCCCGTCCTGAGAATCAGCCTGGAGCCTGCATTCCTCAGGCTAGTATCTAATGCAGCCAGTGAATGGTGCAGCCACCACTGGCTGGCTGCTCCAGGTTTCCACGGGTATTTGCTGTCATCCCAGATGTAGAGCGGAATCACATCGCCACGGCTGACTGCTGAGTGTAACGCCGGATTATCATGAAGGCGCAGATCCTGCCTGAACCACATGATGGTAGTCATGCGTTACCCGTCCAGAATGGTTATGAAGGATTGATCATCTGCCTTAGGACATAAGGCAGAATACCTCCGTGACGGTAATATTCGACTTCTTGAGGCGTATCGATTCGCACGGTGACAGTAAATGAAGTACGTTTTCCATCGGGTGCAACAGCCAGGACGATTATGGTCTTCCCACTGGCAAATCCGGTTGCAACTCCCTTGGCAATGCCATCGATTTCAAAGGTTTCTTCCCCGCTCAGTCCCAGCGATTGTGCGTTTTCACCTGGTCTGAACTGCAATGGAAGAATTCCCATGCCAACAAGATTGCTGCGATGAATTCGTTCAAAACTCTCAGCGATCACAGCTTTCACACCTTGCAGCATTGGCCCTTTGGCTGCCCAGTCGCGGCTGGAACCTGAACCATATTCCTTGCCAGCGAGGATTATGGTTGGTGTACCATTAGCCTGATACTTCATGGCTGCATCGTAGATCGACATTTGCTCGTTGGTTGGAAGGTATCTGGTCACGTTGCCTTCGACGCCAGGTACCAGAAGATTCTTAAGACGAACATTGGCAAAGGTGCCTCGCACCATCGCTTCATGATTGCCTCGACGAGCGCCATAGCTGTTGAAGTCGGCCTGACTGACGCCATGTGACAAAAGATAAGCGCCTGCTGGGCTATTTGCCTTGATGTTGCCTGCTGGTGAGATGTGATCGGTAGTGATGCTGTCACCTAATAGGGCTAACACCCTGGCATGATGGATGTCACAGGTTGCGCCAGGAACTTTGGTCATGCCATCAAAGTAGGGTGCTTTCCGAATGTAGGTAGAATTCTCATCCCATTGGAAGAGATCACCAGCAGGAATAGGCATATTTTTCCACTGCGGGCCGCCATCAAACACATCTCCATAACTTTTGGCGAACATGTCTGAATTAATCGATTCCTTGATAGCTTTCTGTACCTCCTGTTGGGTTGGCCAGATGTCCTTCAAGTAAACTAGCTTGCCATCCTTGCCTGTACCCAGTGGATCTTGTGTCAGGTTGAGATCAATTCGTCCAGCCAATGCGTAAGCAACAACCAGAGGGGGAGACATCAGATAGTTGGCGCGAATTTCACCATGAATTCGACCTTCAAAGTTTCGATTGCCGGATAATACGGAAGCAGTCACCAGGTTTTTGGTTTCAATTTCCCGGGAGACTGCTGCAGGTAAGGGTCCGCTGTTTCCTATGCAGGTGGCACAGCCATAGCCCACGACGTTGAACTTGAGTTGTTCAAGATAAGGCAGCAGTCCAGCTTTAGTTAAATAATCAGTAACGACTTTAGATCCAGGTGCCAGACTGGTCTTAACCCAAGGTTGAGTGTGCAGTCCTTTTTCAACAGCTTTCTTGGCCAGGAGGCCTGCTGCCAGCATGACGGCTGGATTACTGGTATTGGTACAACTGGTAATCGATGCAATGACAACGAAACCATGATCTAACGAAAAACCATTGCCGTTTGTTTGTTTCTGTGGAACAGGTGCAGCCATTTCCAGCGCAGGCTTTTTGGGTTTAGTGGCTGCGAGCATGCCTGGCAAAGCTGATTTGAAACCGGCTGAAACATCTTTGAGCACAACGCGATCCTGGGGGCGAGATGGGCCGGCGACACTTGGTTCAACGGTGCTCAGATCAAGTTCAAGCACATCCGAATAGTTCGCCTCAGGCGTGTTGGCATCATGGAACAGGCCTTGCTCTTTGTAATAGGTTTCAACCAGGTTGATCTGTTCCTGCGAGCGCCCAGTCAGTCGCAGATAATTCAGAGTAACATTATCGACTGGAAAGATACCGCATGTTGCGCCATATTCAGGAGCCATATTCGCAATGGTGGCACGATCTGCCAGTGGTAACTCCGCTAGGCCAGCACCGAAGAATTCGACGAACTTTCCAACGACACCTTTCTTTCGCAGCATCTGTGTAACAGTGAGGACAAGATCGGTGGCAGTTGCCCCTTCCTTGAGTTTGCCAAGCAGTCTGAAACCAATAACCTGGGGAATAAGCATGACAACAGGTTGGCCAAGCATGGCTGCTTCGGCTTCGATGCCACCAACGCCCCAACCTAATACACCGAGGCCATTGATCATGGTGGTGTGAGAATCGGTGCCTACCAGCGTATCGGGATAAGCTTGATTGGCTTCATTGACAAACACCACGCGGGCCAGGTATTCCAGGTTCACCTGATGCACTATGCCATTCTGTGGTGGCACTACTTTGAAATTTCTAAATGCCTGCTGGCCCCATCGGAGGAATGCATAGCGTTCCTGGTTTCTTTGAAACTCGATGGCAGTGTTTTCAGCCAGGGCAGTTGGGGTGCCAAAAACATCGACCTGAAATGAGTGATCAATCACCAGCTCCACTGGCTGCAAGGGATTGATTTTTTTGGGATCACCACCCATGGCAGCGACCGCATCACGCATGGTGGCCAGATCAACTACGCAAGGCACACCTGTGAAATCCTGCAGAATCACCCTCGCTGGGCTGAAGCTGATTTCCTTGTCAGGTTCTGCCTTGGCATTCCACTGTGCCAGTGCTTCAATATCCTGCTTGCGGACACTGATGCCATTATCGTTACGAAGAAGATTTTCCAACAGAATTTTCAGTGAAAACGGGAGTTTTTCTGCGTTGGGAAATGCTCGGTATACTGGGGCAAGCCGGTGAAAGGTGTAGTTCTTCCCTCCTGCGGAAAGTGTACTGAGAGTATTGAAAGAGTTGCTGACTGATTGCATCGTGCCTTGTCCTGTAAATGCATGGTATACGAGATTAACAGCTATTGTAGCTTTAGTTGCAACAGGGTGAACATGATCTTAAGAATTCTATTTCGGTACGAGCAAGAGGTTCTTACACCATGCTGTTGAGTATTTCTACTCCACGCTGCAGTGTCGTATCGTCAACAGCGTAACTTATCCGGAAATGTGTATCCTGCTGACTGAATACGTTGCCGGGCATAATTACCAGGTTGTTCTGAATGGCTTTCTCAGAGAATTGAGTCGCACTTCCAGCAGGACATTTTGGGAACACATAGAAAGCGCCTCCAGGTTTGGTTACTTCATACCTGGGGTTCAAATTTGCCAGCACCCAGTCACGTTTGGTTTGGTATTCCTTTTTGTATTTATCCATCGCATAATCCCAGGCGATCATTCCAGCAGCTTGAGCCATGGAAGGGGCACAGACGAATGTAGCCTGCTGAATGGCGATCATAGCTCGAATCAACGGAGCTGGGCCATAGGCGTAACCTAACCGCCAGCCGGTTAAAGCATGTGTCTTGCTGAAACTGGAACAAACAATGACGTGCTCGGCATACTTTGCTGGACTGATATGCGTTTGGTCGTAAATGAAGGTGGAATAGATTTCATCGCTGATCAGCCATATGCCTCGTATATCGGCAAGCTCAGCAAGTGCTTTCACACGTGCAGGTTCGGCCACAACACCAGTTGGGTTTCCGGGACTGCACAAGATAAATGCTTTGGTTTTTGAAGTGATGGCACGGGCAACCTGATCGGGGTCTGGTTGAAAATGTGGATAGGTAGAAATGTAGGTGACTTTAGCGCCCAACAGGCCTGCCAGTTGCGGGTATGCTACAAAGTAGGGATCGAGAATCAGTAATTCATCATCGGGATTGAGAATGGCCTGCATGGCAAGTGTCAGCGCACCGAGTGTGCCACAGGCAATGATCACATCATTGTTCTTTTCATTTTGTTTATCGAGGCTGGTTTTTATCAATTGTCGCAAATCTCCGTTTCCGCTGGGCAGAGTATACCCATTCATGCCCTGCTGAATGGCTCGTATAGCCTCACTTTTTATTTCATCGGGAACATCAAAATGTGGCTGCCCAACTCCCAGATTCACGGGCTGTTTGAGCTGTCTCGAGAGCTCAAAGATTCGTTGAAACTGACTGGTAAGAAAAGGAACAGTACGGTCGGCTAATGTGGTGGGCATAGTTCGATTCACGCGTTTATTTCAAGCTCTCAGCACATCTTATCAGTTTAATTGCCGCACAGATATATCTGCTGAATCGTGTTGTACTTATATCATGTCAGCATGAAGAATCGTAAAGCAATTCCAGACAAAGGGCCGACTCTTACAACATGGGGGGCAACTCGAGCAGTATCGGGTTCCATGCACATGCTGGCCACCGGGAAGCATCAAATACTCCTTGACTGCGGCTTGAATCTTGAGCCGAATAGCCAACGCAGAAATGATGAGTTCCCATTCGACCCTCGTGATATTGATGCTGTAGTTCTCAGTCATGCCCACCTGGATCATAGTGGCAATTTGCCGACCCTGGTGAAGCATGGTTTTCATGGGCCAATCTACTGCACACCTGCAACTCAATCGCTTCTGTTTCCGTTGCTGGTTGATTCAGCCAAAGTGCAGACCCGTAAGATTTCGACATATCAGGGTGATAACTCTGTCCTTTACAACGAATACGATGTTCATCAGACTTTAAAGCTGCTCAAGAGCATTCCGTATGATTGTCCATTAACACCCGTTGATGACGCGCAGTGCACCTTTCACGATGCAGGACATGTACTGGGTTCTGCACTGATTCATGTTCAATTCAGCAATGGCACCAGAGACAGGAGCCTTACATTTACAGGCGATCTGGGTCGCTTATCCTTTCCATTCCTCAAGCCAGTCAGTGCACTTCCTGAAAGTGATTTGATCGTCAGTGAAGCTACCTACGGAGGGCGCTTCCATGATAATCAACCTTCTCTGGAATCCAAATTCGCATCAGTCGTACAGAGAACAATCGAACAGGGTGGCAAGGTTCTGATTCCCGCATTCAGCCTTGGACGGGTACAGTTGATTGTGCATACCCTGATGAAGTTGATCCGACAGGGTAAGCTGGATAAAGTTCCAATCTATGTTGACAGTCCTTTGGCAATTGAAATTCTGCAGATCATGAAAGAGCATCTTGATCTTTTTGCTTCAAACATCAGTGATGTATGGAATACCAAAGAGGAGTTTCTTCAGGCCGATAATGTTCACTATGTTCTCGAAGCAAATGAGAGTACTGCGCTTGCTGAAGATGGTCAGCCATGCATTATCGTGGCGTCAAGTGGTATGGGTGAGGGTGGAAGAATCATCAATCATATGAAACATGCTATTGATGATTCTCGCTGTACCATCATTCTTGTCAGTCATCAATCTTCAGGTTCATTAGGCAGCCGATTGTTGCAACCGGGGCCGACCGTCAGGTTTGCTGGTCGTGAATGGAACAAATGGGCAGAAGTGGTACAACTACAGGGGTTTTCAGGACATGCAGATCAGGGGGACTTGATGCAACTGCTGTTGCCCCATGTGGAGACAGGATCCCGAATCAAACTGGTGCATGGCGAAGAAACATCCATGTTGGCCTTGCAATACGCATTAAATTCGGGTGACTCATCCCAGATTCAGATTGCAGAGACTGGAGAATGCGCAATAATTTGAACAGGATAAGAGTGATAATTGTCCTTGCTACTTTTACGATGTATCTTACATTCAGGTCAAAGATTCCGCATATTATTGAGTTGCCATGAAACGAGAAGATTGGATAGCGATACTTCAGAAAGTGCCCGAGAACTTACATGATCAAGTAGTTTTCTCGTTATCTACTGGAATTGACGTATATACGCAGCGATTGCTTCAGCAGGGTGAAGAAATGTTGTTGCTGCGAGGCCGACTTGGCGGTTCGGATGAAGGCGAACGAATCTTTATGATTCCATGGACTGAAATCAAACTTATGTTCTTCAGCAGGCCCGTTGAAGACGAGATTCTATTCAGGGTATTTGGTGATTTGATAGGTGGTGTGCGCAAATCGATGGCTGCCAAGGCTAAGAAGGATGAAGAGAACGAGGAAGCAGAAGAAATGGAAGAAGAAGCCAGGCCCATGCCAGTGAGGTTGCCGGCAGCAAGTGTACAAGCCATTGCAGATGCTTCACCCAAGAGTGGAGTCAGCATGGATGAATTACGTTCGCGATTGCTGCAACAACGCAGGCCGCCACCGAACACGCAAACTAATAAACCTGGGCCTGGCACTAAATCGCAGGGTAAACACTAATCAGCAATGAAACCGGAACAGCAATCATACCCTGGTTTTGGCCAGGAATCGCCTATTCATAGTATTCAACCCGGCGGTGGTTGGGGTATGTCAGTTGAACTGTTATGGGGCAAGTTTCGTCGCTGGATATTGAAACGTTTCTGCAGAATGTATGTAACTGAGCAAGCTGCTTCCAGACAAGGTGATTGCAGCACTTGTCCAGGCCGTGCACAGGGCTGTACCGGAGAAGTTATCGATTGCCGTGATCTCAAGTACTTCAATACCGTTTGCGGTTACTCATTTCCAGATCAGCAGCATCATCGTTTTGCCTGGCGTGAGAAACTGTTCTTCGCCAGATGGGGCTTGGCAGAACTTATTATGTTCACGCTGGGATGCATGCTGGCATCCTGTGCAGTGGGTTTGTTGGCATATGCTGAAACACCGTATTGGCTAACCATCACCTTGTCTGTGCTTATATTCCTCTTTTGGCTTGAGATCATCTGGTTCTTCCGTGACCCTCCGCGAAAGATCCCAGAGAATAATTTCGCTGTTGTTAGTCCAGCAGACGGCACCATCGTGGAAATTTCTGAAGTAGATGCTGAGGGCTTTCCTGAGGGTAAGGCATTCCGAATCGGTATTTTTCTTTCGGTATTTAACGTTCACATCAACCGTTCTCCGGTTACCGGAACCGTTACGAAGTTGCGGTATTTTCCTGGTCGCTTTCTCAATGCCATGAAGACTGTCTCCGCTCGTGTGAACGAGCAGTTATGGATCGATATGCAGCATGATCAACTGAACTTTCCGTTACGGGTGACTCAAATATCCGGTGCACTGGCCAGGCGGATTGTCTGCGATTTGAAAACAGGGCAGAAAGTAATTAAGGGCCAGAAGTTTGGCATGATCAAACTCGGATCGAGAACGGAATTGTATCTGCCACATAACCTGGATATTGATCTGCAGGTAAAAATCGGAGACAAGGTACGAGGTGGAAGTAGCGTATTGCTGCACATCAAAAACTAAACCAGTTGCAATGTGCCGCGGGTAACTCCGAGTTGTTGAGTTGCTTTCAGTTTCTGCCAGGCATGCTTGCCATCTTCTCTGCCATGCAGAATATTGAAATAGGTTTCGAGCAGGGTCTCCAGTTGTTCGTGGGTTTCGTGCAGTAGTTCAATCCTGAATTGTCTGACTCCCAGCTTGATCATTGAGGGGATATATTCTGCTGCTGATTGTGGCACATCGTGATACACCGTGTTCCGACAACCGGCATCAGCCATCACAGGGAACCTTGCTCCCAGGTGATCTTTCAATTCAACCCGATGCCGATCACACGGTCTCCCGCAATCACGCCAGTCTTTACCCTGCGAAAGCAGTGCAGCAAATACGCAGTGCTCATTATGGAACATGGGCATGTGATAATGCACAACCACTTCAAACCATTCCGGCCTGACTCGCTGCAATAACGACTGTATCTGCACCCAGTTGAGATCGTAACCAGGCGTAATGCGCTGGAGTTGTTGTTTGAGATACCAGTGTGTAGTTGCGTCATTGACGATGTTGAGAGAAAAGTCGCCAATGATTGGTATGTGAGCAGCATATCGTTTGAAATAGGCTATACTTGAAAGGTTTCTAGCCAAAATCACATCAGGTTGATAACTTGCAATCAACCTCAGCCAGCTTTCTTCACCAGGCTTGATGACACGAAGAGTCGCGACACCGATGCGGATATCCGCAATCCGTGCCTGTTGAATTGCATCACGATACTTTCTGATATCTTCAAAGTCACAATACACGATCGCGGGTTTATGGTCTGGATGAGAACTGATGTACTCCACAACCATACCGAGTTGTTCCAGAGAACGAATCAGTAGGCATAATTGAGCATCAGGGTGTGTCTGTAAGGGTTGAAATGAGTTAAATAGCTGTTGACGCCATTCAGCTAGTCGCTTCTTCATTGGAATGACACTAATCTGGTGAGGCTTATTCTTCATTTCACGATTTAACAGCAATTGAACCACAGCTTGTCTGCGTAATTCGTTCAGTACACTTTTGGGAAGCATGACGTTATCGGGCAGATCAAGCTTCAGTCCTTCGAGTTTGTATGGCGTATCGCCCAGGCGAGAAAGCTGATCAAACACCACTGGGCGTGCGGTAGGGTGTTTCTGCGCCAGTGTGAGTGGCCCTGGCCAAGTGGCTGATGCAGATTCCACATCGTCAGTGGTTAAGGTTAATTTTACATATGAGTTTAATCTGCCTTCGAGATGAGCATGAACCCTATTTCGCTCTATGGGCTTATCTCTTGCAAAGCTCTTTTCGAGTTTCTTGCGTAGTGCTGGATCATCTGTCTTCCAGACAATGGTGCCTGCTGCTATATGACTGATATTAATTGATTCACGATCAAATTGGAGTTCAACAAGATCGCTTCTTCTCGCATGGGGGTTTAGTATCTTCCATACCCGTCCCCCGGTTTCATTTTCTTCAGGTTTACCTTCATCAAAAACCACACCATCGCCAGGTTTGACGAGCCAATCAGTAGGGATACTGGCATCTGACAATTGAACAACAACGCCATGAGATGTTGTTCCAAGCACATTGCCTATCCTGACGCCTCGTTTCTTGGGAGATCGTCCAGGCACCAGTGTCTGGTGATTGATGCCAGTAAGAAAGCCGTGTGATAACCCGCGTGAAAATGTTTGTTCCAGCTCTAGAACTTCTTGACGTGTCAGTACGTCCTGAATTGTGGTAGCCGTGCTCGATTTATCCTCTTGAACAATGCTGTCAATGGCCTTGCGATAGGCTTTAACTGTCGCAGCAACATAGTCAGGCTGTTTTAGCCGCCCCTCGATTTTCAAGCTAACCACACCGTGTTGTGCCAGCGATTGAACGAGATCATAGGCAGCCAGGTCTTGCGGGCTGAGTAGATAGGATTTCGCATTCAGTTCTCGATGTTTGCCATCAACATAAAGATCATATGGCATGCGACACGCCTGGGCACATTGTCCGCGATTGGCGCTTCGCCCGCCAAGGGTTTCGGAAGTCAAACACTGCCCACTGTAGGCGACACAGAGGGCGCCATGCACAAATACTTCGATTGGTATATCTGATGCATGATGCACTTTGCTGATTTCAGCAATTGAGAGTTCCCTGGCTAATATCACTCGCTGAATATCCAGAGACTTCACCAGGCTAATACCCAATGAATCAGTCAGCGACATTTGCGTTGATGCGTGTACATGAAGTGCAGGCATCAATTGCTTCAAAGCCCATGCCAGGCCAACGTCCTGCACGATGACTGCATCGGTTTCTGCAAGTTGGATGCGTTCCAGCAACTCGAGAACTGCTTCGAATTCATCAGAAAAGATAAGAATGTTGAAGGTGACATACCCTTTAACTCCCCGTTCATGGAGATAGTTCATCAGCTTGGGTAATTCATCAGGTTCGAAATTATGGGCACGATGACGGGCGTTAAAGGTTGTCAAACCGAAATAGACAGCATCCGCACCATTTGCCACCGCTGCCTTGATGCAATCCCAATCGCCTGCAGGGGCAAGCAGTTCAGGCTTATGTGCAGATGCGGGCATGTGATAAACGTGGTTTTATGATGATCTGCGCGGGGTATTGGCCTGCGCCAATTTGAGTACTTCGTAAACCAGCTTGTTAATGCCCAGGGCTGCTTCACCAATGCGGTGTGCCAACATATAAGCTGGTGTTGTTACTATCTTCTGATCAGCATCAATCACAACATCATCCACAGGGCAACTGATGTGCTCGGCTCCCATGGCTTCAAGGTGATTAGCGGTTTCTGGATCAGTTCCGATGGTGAGTCGTGGTGAGCCGTTCATACCGAGTACTTTGGCAAGTATCACCGGAGCGATGCAGATTGCACCAATGGGCTTGCCGGCCCGGTTGATAGCGATGAGGAATTTACGAAGAGCCGGATCTACTTCACAATTGGCATTCCTGGTTGCGTAATCACAAAGATTCTTGGCCGCGCCGTAGCCTCCAGGGAGAATGACGGCATCGAATTCGTGTGGATCTGCCTTTGCCAAGTCACTGATATTGCCACGCACGATTCGGGCCGCTTCAATCATGACATTGCGTTCTGCATGCTCAGGTGTTTTGCTTACGTGGTTTATTGGCTTAAAATTTTTGTCAGGAGCAAGGCATTGTACCTGGACTCCAACCTTATCGAGGGCAATCAAAGTCAGAACTGTTTCGTAAATTTCGCTACCATCGTATACCCCTGCTCCACTGAGAATGACTGCCACGCGCAACATGATCTCGCTCCTGCCAGATATCCTATTACGATATCAACAAGCAATAGATCGCAACAGTCTTTTTCTCTATCAATTGAAATGCATCCGATTCTTGGTAGTACTATTACAACCCGCCGCTACCCATTGTCAGCCTGTGTCTGTACAGGTAGCAAGAACAGTACATACGCAATCAGTTCAGAAGGAATGACATGCCTGTGAATGCCTACCCACCCGGAACCAAGACTGTTTTGGTAGTCGATGACGACCACGATATTCTTTTTGCAATACGTGCTGCCGTGGAAAGTCGTGGCTACCGTGTAATTACCGCAAGTGATGGTAATGCTGGCCTGAATGTCGCGGAACGTGAACGCCCGGATATGGTCATTGTCGACATGATGATGCCCAAAAAGAGCGGCTTCCTTGTGCTGGAAAGACTCAAGGCAAAAGGCCGGGACTGGACTCCCAAGATGATCATGATCACCGCCAACGAAGGTGGCAGGCATCGTGCTTATGCAGAGATGCTGGGAGTAGACGAATACCTGAGAAAGCCATTTTCGATGGATAAACTTCTGGACAGCGTGAAAAAACACTGTCCACTGGAAACTGTAGACACGACTCCCGCACCTACAGAAAGTGAATCACCCTGATGATGGTAAGTATTACATCCGGAAACAATTACGAGGCTACAGAAGTTTGAGTTTTGTTATCCTGCCTGTCTGCACCCACTCTACCACGTAGATGTTCCCATGTACATCAAAGCATGCATCATGTGGATGCACAAATTTTCCAGAAACCCATTGCTTGGGGTCGTTACGTATTTTGTGTTTTTTGACTTCTGCAATCCAGGCTGCATCATCACCAAAGCGTGCAAGGATTTCGTTGTTTTTGCCCAGCAAAGTCACGCGGCCATTTAATTCTGGAATAACCGCCAGTTCCTGATGGAAGTCAATGTTACAAGGCGCTTCAATACCAGGGACTACGCCGATGGTATCGCCGTTTAAGCTGGTGTAGACAATGCGATTGTTGCCCCGGTCGGCGATGGCCAGCAATCCTTTTCGGCCTGGTCGATTGTCAATCCACAAGCCATGCGGGGTCATTAAGCCGTTGAGGTCTTTGCCGCTCCCGCCAAAGGTCCTCAGCCATTTCGCATCTTTGGAATAATGGTGTATGTAGCTGGAGCCGTATCCATCACCAATAAAAAAGCCACCGTCATCAGTAAATGCAACATTGGTAGGCTTGTACTTCTTTTTCCCATCATAGACATTGGGTTCCGTAGGTGCATTCAACTTCCAGACCTGTTCGCCTTTCAAATTGGTTTTGATGACCTGATTGTGATGAACGTCACAGAGATAGAGAAACTCCTCACTTCCCTCCTTGCGGGCATCAATGCCATGTCCACCTGGATGGTACTCTTTGCCAAAGGATCGAACGTACTTGCCTTGTGGATCAAAAACATGAACAGTGTCTTGGGCAGGAGTGCCGCCATGCCCCTGCATGATTACGTAAGCAAAGCCAGAACTATCGAAGCAGAGTCCATGGCTGGTTTGCCATTGATGAGTGGAAGGTAAGGTATAACAATCGTGAATGCACTCATACCGTCGATCGCCAGCCGTAAAGATCGGGTTCCGAGTGCCTGACTTGTTGGTACCTTCTGGAAATGCTGATGTACCGGCAGTTAGCGTAGCAACTGTAGCTGAAAGGAAAGTTCGACGGTGCATGCTGTTCTCCCAATCTGCTTGGAACTCATTGATTAGCTGATGCACAACAGAATAACCTGAAAGTTGTTGCATGACAACAGTTTGCAGATCGGTATGATGTAAGTATCTAGACAGGCAAATTCACCATGACACCAACGACTGAACCGCCATCCAGATCTATTCTTGATCCAATTCCCAACCAGTATCCTCAGCGTGATTATCTGATAAACATCCGGTGCCCTGAGTTTACTTCGGTTTGTCCCAAAACAGGTCAGCCTGACTTTGGCACGTTGAATTTCAGCTATATTCCGGATCAGGTCATTGTCGAACTGAAATCGCTGAAGCTTTATCTGCAGGCCTACAGAAACGTAGGAATATTTTACGAAGTGGTTGTTAATCGCATCCTGGATGATTTTGTTCAAGTCATTCAGCCACGTAAACTGACTCTCACGGGTGAATTTACACCACGAGGCGGCATCAGCTCTGTTATCACCGTTGAGTATGCCAAGGAAAAATAAATATGCTACCAGCAACAAGAAGATCGTTCACCATGTACTGCCTGGGTGGTTCGTTGTTGCCTTGCGCAATCCATGGCGATGAACCAAAGCAAAAGCAGAATAGTGGCCCGGTTGAAGCGCCATTCACACGAGATTACCCGGCTCCATCATTCAAGCCATCCTGGAAAAAGCAGCAGTTGAACCGTCAACTGGTTCAGGACTTTGTCATCTATGCACACTCCGATTTGGCTATGGTCAGGAAACTTCTCGAAACGGAATCTGCACTTCTGAATGCTGCCATGGACTGGGGTGCTGGTGACTGGGAGACTGGGTTGGGTGGTGCATCACATATGGGTAGACGGGATATTGTTGAATTTCTACTGGAGAAGGGGGCGAGACCAGATCTCTTCTGTTCAGCCATGCTGGGGCAACTCGAAGTTGTCAAAGCGTTGTTGACCATGCAACCCCGCTTGATTGATGCCAAAGGCCCGCATGGCTTTTCGTTGCATTTTCACGCTCAGGCAGGAGGCAAGCAGGCTGAACCTGTCCTCGAGTATCTGCAAACCATCAAGAAAATTGAATTGAAGCCCATACCGTTCAAAACTGCGCCAGCCAAGAAATAGAAGCTGTTGAATTAAATCAACTCTGATTGCCCGCAGCAACTTGTTGGGCACAGGTATTGCTATTGCATCAAATCACGATTTTGATTCAAAATAGACCCGTTGATCCAGAAGAGATTGGTCATGAGCCAGAATAGTGGAAAGCAATCACAAGCACCCAAACTCTGGATTAAGCTAGTCATCAGTGCAATTATCCTGTTTCATTTATCAGCAATCATTTCGCACGTATTATCTGGCGGTGGTCCGTTTGTCATGAGGCAGGCGTCCGCCTTCTATCGGCCATATTTGAAGACCATGTGGCTGGACAATGCCTATCGCTTTTATGCTCCTGATCCAGGGCCTACAGAAGTACTCTGGTATCACTTGCGATATGACGATGGTTCAACACGCTGGACACAGGTTCCTGATCGCGACCAGTTTTATTTACGAATGCCCTTTCAACGTCATATGTCCATTGCTCTGCTGGCTTCCATGATGACAGAGCAGGAAGTAGTGAACCCCAAAGATGATCCAGCTTCAGCCGCTAGTATTCTGGTCAATAATCGCCCGACGATGCGAACGGTACTGACTCCTAGTGGAGAGATTTATTATCGATCCTATGCCAGACATATTGGCAGAGTGCATGGAAAACACCCACAAACCGGAGCATCCCTCGTCTCGATGGACTGCTACATGGTTCAATACATTCCACGAACGCCGTATCACATGCGGATGGCCATTGATATGTATGATCCGCGAATGATCAGGATTCAATCCGTTGCAACATTCAGTCCATCGGGAACTATGTCCAATCATTCTCTGGGCTTCAAAGATAGAATCCCGGACGATTTCTTTATTGAACTCATGCAGAATGAAATTGTTCCCTTACTCGAAGCAAATGCGAATTTACCGCAGGGCGAACAACGTTCCATTATGCAGGTTATGAAAGATTATGGCATTCCCTACCCATTGATTCAGCCAATTGCCAAGCTCGTACCTGAGGAGCAAACGCAATTTTTCAAAAAGCCTTTAGACCGTGACAGCCTGCGTGAACGATATGCCAAAATCATTAAACGGGATGATAAAGATATCAATAAGCCCGTGATAGCAGACTGGCCAGAAAATAAACCTTCAGCACCAGAAAAGAAAACATCGGATACGGCCATTGATAAAGCAGGCTCATTGAAATAGTCAGAAAGTCTGTTCGTGTTACCATGGATGTAAAACATGATTGCAGTTCTAACATCTCTGTTTCATTATCTTTCTCGCCTGCCTGGCGCAATGGTTCGTGCTTGGGATCGGTTTTTCTTTACCCCCACAGATCCCATCATGCTTGGATTCATCCGGATTCTGGTAGGCTCCATCCTGTTCTACATTCATATTTCCTGTGTTCCTGTAGTGCTTGATTTCATCGGGCCGCAAGCCTGGGTTGATGAAGATGTCTATGCCGAGATACGTGCATTGCCTGAGCATGATAAGTACAAACTGAATGCTAAAGAGCCATCACAGAGTGATCTGGATCAGCAGGCAGTCCGGCGTGTGGGTATGTTGCCTTTTGGATTTTCACTCTGGTATGTGGTGACCGATCCATTCTGGATAAAAGTTACCTATTTTGCAGGTATAGGTTGTGTCGCATTATTTACTGTTGGATGGATGACACGCTTCACGGGAATCCTTTCGTGGGCCTTCCATGTCAGTTACATGCATCGTGCTATGATGATCTGGTTCGGCATGGATGCCATGATCAGTTTCATGATGCTCTATCTGTGCATCAGCCCGTGTGGCAAAGTACTTTCACTCGATACGTTGCTTGCTTATCGCCGTAGTCGTGCACAATGGAATTCGCAACAGCCTTTGTGGTCAGCTACGGTAGCGTTGAGACTGATGCAAATCCATATGTGCATCGTCTATTTCATTGCAGGTATTGCCAAGCTGCAAGGCAGCACCTGGTGGAATGGCATAGCAACTTGGATCACTATGAACTCGCCACTTTTCAATGAAGGGCTGGATATCAGTTGGCTGACTGATACCAGATTGGGCGAGTGGTTCTGGCATTATTTCAGCTTCATAACGACCTATGTAACATTGGCATTTGAAATCTGTTTTCCTTTTCTCATCTGGAATCGTTATCTCAGGCCTTGGGTGTTATTTGGGGCAGTTGTTTTGCATGTCGGAATAGGTTTGTTCATGGGACTGGGTGGATTTGGCGCCATCATGCTTGCAGGTTGTATGTCTTTTGTTCCAGCATCTGGCGTGAGATGGTTTCTCCAATCGATATTTGGACAAAATTCAAATGAAAAGCTGCCTTGATTACCATTGTCAAATTGTCGGAATTATTGCATAGGTATTAGTGTTCTAACAGTTTTCTACATTCCACAAGTGTAATCAGCAATGACGTTAAGCATTTACAACACCCTTTCCAGGAGGAAAGAAACATTTCACAAATCGCCTGGCGAAACCGTTACCATGTACGTCTGTGGCCCAACGGTCTATAAGCAGAGCCATATTGGCCACATGGTAGGGCCAGTCATCTTCGATGCTGTCAAACGCTTTCTGCAATTCCGAGGCTACCACGTCAAATGGGTAGTGAATATTACCGATGTCGATGACAAGCTGATCATCAGAGCCAAGGAAAAGAATACCACGGTGAGAGCCCTGGCTGAAGAAATGACCGAAGATTACAAGAAATGCCTTGAACAACTGAATGTTACCAGCATTGATGCATTTCCACGAGCCACGGAACATATCGATGGCATGATTGCCATGATGACGAGGCTGATTGACAAAGGTTATGCCTATGCCGCCGAGGGGGATGTCTACTTTGACATATCCAAAGACGAAGATTACGGAAAACTGTGCAACCGGAATCCGGAGCAACTGGAAGCTGGCGCACGAATCGAAGTGACAGGCAAGAAGAGGAATCCGGGAGACTTCGCGCTCTGGAAGGCTGCAAAACCAGGTGAACCAGCCTGGGATAGCCCCTGGGGTTCTGGCAGACCAGGCTGGCATATTGAATGCTCGGTCATGAGCCAGGCACTTCTTGGCGAGACCCTGGATATTCATGGCGGCGGTCTCGATCTGCAGTTTCCCCATCACGAAAATGAACTGGCACAATCTGAATCGGACACAGGAAAAACTTTTTCACGAATCTGGATGCACAATGGCTTGCTGAAACTGAGCAGCGGTAAGATGGCGGGCTCGATTGGGAATGTCCTCAACGTTGCTGATGCATTGAAGCATGTCAGTGGCGAAGTGTTGCGGTTCTTTATCCTGAATACCCATTATCGTTCGCCGATTGATCTGGGCGAATGGGATCCGAAGAACCCATCTCAACCGATACCCACGGCACTGGAAAGCGCCAGAAAAGCATACATGGGCTTTATCCGTTTTGCAGAACGGTTTGAGCGTATAACAGGTGAGAACCTGTACCAACAGAAAACAGCTTCTGACACGTTAGCCAATGTTGCGTATATTCCTGAGCTGCAATCACTGGTCAATCGTTTTCATGAGCACATGGACGACGACTTTAATACTGGTGGCGCAACTGCCGTACTATTTGAAGTATTGACCTTTCTGAATAAGTTTGCAGACCAGGCAAAACTGGAAAGTACGACCTCGCCAAGTGCAGAAAACCTGTACATATTCAAGCTGGGATCAAACGTCCTGCTCGATCTGGGCAGGTTACTAGGATTGTTTTACCAGACACCTGGAAGCAATGACAGAAAACAGGATAATCAGCTTGTTGATGGATTAATGCAGTTAATGATCGATCTAAGAAACAACCTCAGGGGCGAAGCTAAGAAAATTGCTGACAAGGCTAATCCCACCAAGCAGGCCCTGTTTCAACAGACAGATATCATTCGAACTAGATTAAATGAATTGGGCATTGTGCTGGAAGATCGTCCAACTGGAACCAGTTGGCGTATCGAAAGTAAATGACAATAAGATTCATCAAAATTCTGTAAGGGCTGGCTGTGGATGCACGTACCCTGGAACTGCTGGAATTTGATAAGGTACGCCAGGCTGTTGCTGCACGTACCATTACTTCGCTTGGTCAGGAGCTTGCAGGACAAATCGCACCATTATCTGAAATCAGCGTCATTGATCGCCAATTGACACTGGTAACCGAGATGACGGAGGCGTTGAATGCCAAACTGTCACCGCCCTTGAGTGGCGTTTCAGATATTCGCATGTTGCTTCGCCGTGCTTCGATTGGCAGCATGTTGAGTGCGAGTGAAATCAACAAGGTGAAGGAAGTACTGGAAGCCACCGGCGCTGTGTTTCGGTACAGAATGAAACTGGAACCACGCTGGCATTATCTGATTAATCTGCTGGCTAAAATCGAAGATATGGGCAATCTGGCCAGAACGATTGAAGGCTCAATCGATGCTCGGAGTCAAGTTCTCGACATGGCCAGCCCGGCTTTGTCCAGCATCCGATTCAGGTTGCATGAACTCGAAGAACGCATTCAGTTGGAATTAAAACGCATCTTGCGAGACCCGGTTGTTCGTTCGGCATTGCGGTTTCCAAATACCACTCTGTCAGGCGATCATCATGTATTACCCGTAGCCATCAATCACAGGCAAAAAGTGCCCGGTGTTGTGCATCGCACCAGCAGCAGTGGCGATACCGTTTACATCGAACCAGCATCGTTGGCGAACTACAACGCTGAACGGTCTTTGATCAAGGTGGAGGAAGAAAAAGAGATTTCCAGAATCCTCCGGCATCTAACAGCTCAGATCGCCCAGGTGGCCAAACTGCTACAGGTAGCCCTGGAACATTTAGCACAGTTGGACCTGATTCAGGCAAAATCGAAATACAGCATCGATTATGACATGCATCGCCCCAACATCACGACGGAGAATACGCTATGGCTACATAATGCTCGTCATCCCGTCTTGTTGCAACTGTTTCGGACTGCATCTACAGAATTGCCTGGGAAGCAGGTTGTGCCTATTGATGTCAGACTAGGCTCAGAGTACGACATTCTCGTAATCACTGGGCCAAACACCGGTGGTAAGACTGTTACGCTTAAAACCGTTGGCCTGCTTTGCATCATGGCTCAGTCGGGTATGCATATACCAGCCCTGCCCGGCAGCACGACTCCATTGCTGCAGCATGTACTTGCCGATATTGGCGATGAGCAAAGCCTGGAGCAATCACTGAGTACCTTCAGCTCCCATATATCCCGAATCCGGGATATCTTCAAAGTCTGCAATGAACATACGCTGATTCTGCTGGATGAACTGGGTGCAGGTACCGACCCCTCTGAAGGTGCAGCCATTGGCAGGGCCATACTGGATCAATTAATTGGCAGAAAATGTCTCGCTTTGGTAACGACACACCTTGGCGACTTGAAAACCTATGCATTTCACAATGCCCGAGCTGAAAATGCCGCAGTGGAATTTGATGTTGCCAGCCTGCAGCCGACCTACAGGTTGCTCGTTGGTCAATTTGGGCGCAGTTGTGCACTACAAATAGCCAAGCGATTGGAATTGCCAGCGGAGTTGATGAAGCGTGCCAGGCATTATCTTCGAAAACGCAAGCAACGCAACCACAGTGAGATGGAGAAATTACAGGCGGCCCGAGAGCAAGCTGAACTGGCACGGCATCAAGCACACCTGGCAGAAGTAAATGCATTGCAACTGAAAAAGGAGTATGAACTGCAACAGCAGGAGCTGCAAAAGCAGAAAAAGTACGAAGAAATGTTGAATCAGTTCCGAATTTCATTGCGACCAGGACAGACTGTGTCAGTTGATCGATTTGATCAGCCTGGAACTGTCGTTCGTGTGGATCGCTCACGAGGGATTGTGGTTATCAAGGCTGGTCTGGGACAATGGGAGGTTGGCCTTAATGAAATCAAGCCATCGCAGGGTTTGTGAAAGTACTGTTACGCTGTCTTGTCTAATGCGAATTCGAAAGCATACTGATTGTAACGCTGCAACCCGTCATTGAGTGCTAAGACAATGCGTAAATTGCCACTCTGTATTCCTGGTTTGGTCATTCTGACATGTGTTCTAGCGTTCCATCCTTCTTATTCCCGAGAAACCATTGTCAAATCCCGAGCAACGCCCAAGTTGTTGCTGCTGGTAGTATTTGATCAACTGCGAGGAGATTACCTGCAGCGGTGGAGTGAGCTTTACGGAGAGAATGGATTCAAAAAGCTGATGCAGGAAGGAAGATGGTATTCCAATTGCCATTACCCATATTCGATGACGGTGACAGGAGCCGGGCATGCCACGCTTGGGACAGGTTGTACACCGGCGCAACATGGCATCGTTGAAAATGACTGGTATGACAGATCAACTCGTACTGAAGCATATTGTGCATCCATGTATGATCGTTACAAAATGATTCCTGAAGGTGCTCGCAGTAAAGCAGGAAAGGACTCAGGTGGTGCGCCTGATCGGTTAATGGTGCCTGCACTAGGCGATGTGGTTAAAGCAGCTACCAGCAACAAAGGCAAAGTAATCGGTATTTCCATGAAGGATCGAGGTGGTGTTCTACCTACGGGTAAGAAAGCCGATATTTGTTATTGGTACGATAACAACGAGGGAGCATTTGTTACATCTAGCTTTTACACAGATAGACTGCCAAGTTACATGCAGCAGTTCAATCAGCAGAAGTATGCAGATAAATGGTTCGGTCGTAACTGGGAGCGTTTACGAACCGACATTGATTACGAAAAGTATTCCGGACCGGATGATCAGACAGGTGAAGGTACTGGAACAAGCCAGGGTAGAGTATTTCCGCATTCCATGACCGGCGGATTGAGTAAACCCGGTTCCAAATTTTATGATGCAGTCTACAATTCACCTTTTGGCAACGATTTAACCTGGGCTGCAGCTAAAGTAGTTATTGAGAACGAGCAACTGGGAATGGATGATGAAACCGATTATCTGGCCATCAGCTTTTCTTCCAACGATGCTGTAGGACATATCTGGGGGCCTGATTCGCAAGAGATTCTGGATATTACTCTCCGAAGCGATCGCCTGATAGCGGAAATGATCGGCTATCTCGATGAGCGGGTTGGCAAAGACAACTATGTGCTGGCATTGTCTTCTGATCATGGCGTCTGCCCCATTCCTGAAATACAGCAGAAACTGGGACTCAAGCCTGGCCGGGTTGAAGTCAAATTGACATTGAAAGAATTGGAAACCTATCTGGCACGCAAGTACCCCGTCAATGGTAAGTGGATTGATGCGGCAACTGGTGCTGGACTGTACATCAATCACCAATCGTTGAAGCACGCAGGTATCGAGAAGAAACAGATGGAAACAGAGATAGCTGCCTGGTTCAAATCAAAGGACTATGTCAAGGAAGTGTTTACACGCACAGAAATCATGTCAACTGCACCGCTGGAAGGCTTTGGCGAGCCTATTCGACTTTGTTTCCATGCTGAGCGGTCAGGCGATGTATTTCCGGTACTGCAGCCCTACTGGTTTCTGAGCACCTATAAAACAGGCACCACGCATGGTTCGCCGCATGAGTACGACACGCATGTGCCGTTGCTCTTTTACGGCAGTAAGGTGAATGCTGGCGTATCACGCGAACGCGTGTCGCCTCAACTGGCTGCGGTTGGACTAGCTGCAACGATTGGTGGAAAACTGGAACACTCAACCGTTCAGATTCCCGGCGACTTGTTTAAGTAGTCAGTGGTTTGCGACACAGAACCTGATATTGGGTGCCTAGCGGCCAGGATGAAATGACTGTTTCAAGTGGCCTGCACCATTTCAGGAATTTCGGGAAAATAAACAGATAATCTGTTCTGAGAACTTCGAAGCCAGCTTGCTTCAGAAGATTTCTGGATTCTCTGGGTGTCAGAGTGATGGCATCTCTATCAAATGGAATGCGACTCATGACATAGCGCGTTGCTGGGTTCCAGGGATTGTTTTCCCAGAATGCGAAAATCCCACCAGGCTTGAGTGAGCGGAAAACAGTTGCAACAGCTTCGGGGC
This sequence comes from Planctomycetia bacterium, assembly GCA_016795155.1. NCBI lineage: Bacteria > Pseudomonadati > Planctomycetota > Planctomycetia > Planctomycetia bacterium. The sequence continues at coordinate 74,007 of JAEUIE010000015.1, forward strand.
GCACAGCAACGGGAATGTGGTGGAATACACCATTGCAGAATGCCAGGTCAAAATCACCTTCTGGCTTGAATTCAGTCAGAGGAACAAACTGTCGATCAGGATGAGCATGAAGTTGCTGAGCCTGCGTTATGGACTCAATTGATAGATCAGTTCCGGTGACTTTCTTGACACCCGGTAGTTGATGCAGGAGTGGAACGCTGGTCCCAGTTCCGCATCCAAAATCGAATGCAAGACTCGGTGTAAATGCGAGCTTTTCCAGACAATTCTTCAGAAACTGGATTCGACCTGTAGCAAAATACTCTTTTGATTCACCAGAGACGGCTAGCCCCTGTTGCAATGCTTCATCGTAGTTTGTTGCAAAGCGATCAAATTCTGCATCTGATTTCTGAGCAGGTGGTTCTGCAGTCGCATTCATGATCGTCGCATCCCAAGAACGCTGATGAAGAAGCTGCCAAAGAGAGTTTGAAAGCCCAGCATGCAAAGCGTTGCACCGGGGATGACCCAACGCATGGTAACTGCATAGTCTAACACGCCAAACCCGGCTTCCCACCATTGATTAATGGCACCGATCAATAATACCAGACCCGTCAGCCCTGCAAGTATCCCAACAATCAGCCCTCTTTCCAGTGTTGCCCACTGGAAAAAACGTGTCAGCCTGGGGTCAGGCGGTATCATTCCTTCACTGATCGCAAACCGCTTGGTAAACAAGGCAAAAAGAACTGCCTGATAACCAACCATCAGGAAAAGACTGGAGAACAACAGGCTGTGGGCATCAAACGTAATTCCGCCTAACTTCACTGCAGGCAGTGCCAATGCATATCCCAGTATACCCAGGAAGATCAAGAACAGGCCAGGAATCAGAAAGAGCCAGCGCGGACTGTAGAGCAGGAAGAATCGAAGAGTACGCCAGCCATCGCGCCAGGTTTTCAGATGCGGTGGATGAGCTTTTCTACCATCAGGGTGAAGTGTGATTGGCACTTCAGCAATTTTTGCATTGAACAGGCTGGCCTTGATCACCATTTCAGTGGCGAATTCCATTCCGTAGCTGCGTAAATCCAGTCGCTTGTATAAGTCTTTGGTGAAGCCTCGTAGGCCACAATAAATATCGTTGATTGGAGCCTTGAACCAGAGCCGGCTCAGAAATGAAAAGAGAGGGTTGCCAAGCCAATAATGTAGAAATGGCATGGCTCCTTTTTTGATGGTTCCGCCGCCTCGGGGAAACCTGCAACCCTGAACCAGTTCATAACCGGCACGCAGTTGCTTCACAAACTTGTCTGACTCTCCGAAATCATAACTGTCATCAGCATCGCCCATGATGATATATTTGCCATGAGCAGCATTAATGCCTCCCATGAGTGCATTACCGTAACCTTTGGCACTCACAGCAACAATACGGGCGCCGTGCTCTTGTGCAATGGCTTGTGAACCATCGGTGCTGCCATTATCCGCAATGATAATCTCGCCTCGGATTCCCATCTTTTCGATGGCTGCATGGGCTTTTCGTACACAGGTGCCTACCGTATCTGCTTCATTCAGGCAGGGCATGACAATACTGAGTTCGTAGTCTGTCCTCTTTACAGGACTGTCTTGAATATGAGTGATGAGTTCCTGTTCGGCGACTGGATGCATTTCGAATCCCTGAAAAGTGAAACACGGCAGTTTCATTCCACAAGGAACTATAGTTCATTTTTCCGCTTTTGGAGGCAGGACTTTGCCCTGCTGGTCAATTGCACCTGCTGCAATCGTTGTAAATTTCCCAGTGTGAATGTACTTTTTAGCCATTTCCCGAATTTGCTCAGGAGTTACAGATTCAACACTGTTTTTATACCGGTCATAATAATCCAACCCGAAACCGAATCGATTCAGATAGAGCAACCGTTGGGCGATGCTTTCATTCGTTGTCATTAAAAAGGCAAGTTTACCTATCAGATACTGCTTGGTACTGGTAACTTCATATTCACTGGGAACTTCCTTTTGAAGCCTTTCGATCTCCTCCAGGAAAAGCTGTTTAACCCGTTGATAATTTCTGGCATCAGTACCGATGTAACACATGAATGTTCCAGGCTGGAGATCAGCGGAGTCCGTAATCGTTGCTGTAACGGTATATGCCAGCCCTTCCCTGTCGCGAAGCCGTGAAGAAAGTCGATCAGTGAAGCCGGAACCTGTTCCAAGCACATTGTCCATAACGAGCAGCTTGAAATAGTCGGGGTTATCTCGTGTGATTCCCAGATGCCCCATCAAAAACTGCAACTGTGCAGCCTGTGGCATCGTGATAATCCGTGTGCTGCCTTCCTTGGTGAAGGCAATTTCTGGTTGAGCATTCAGTAGTTGCAGTTTGCTGTCCCACTTTGCTGTCAGACTTTTGATGTGGTTGGTAACTTCTTCATAATCAAAATCACCGACCACTGCGATTGTCAGGTTTTCAGGTGTCATGATTTTCCGATGAAACTGCAGACAATCTTCTCGGGTTAGCTGTTCAACCGATTGCAATGTACCTCTCGATACCCTGCCCTTGAAGTGGGTACCATACACACTTTCCTGGAAAGCCATGAATGCTCGTGAAAGAGGCTCTTCATTCGCCTGGGCAATTTCAGATTTCTGCTCTTCCTTCTTACGGGCAAAAGCTTCGCCAGGGAAATTGGAATGTAGCAGGCAATCAAAAAGCAAATCGAGTCCAAGCTTTGAATTATCTTTCAGTACCTTTACAACGCCACCTCCTGATGAAAGGCTCAGTGAACCTCCAACGTTTTCTATTGTTTCTGCAATCTGATTCTGTGTACGCTGCTCAGTTCCTTCTTCGAGCAGGCTTCCAGTCAGTAAAGCCAGACCTGATTGTGCCGCATCTTCATACTCCCTGACATACTTCAGTGATGTAGCTGCGACAACTATTGGCATTCTTGAGTTCTGCAACATCAGAAGAGTCAGGCCGTTTGGAAGCACTACTTTTTTAGTTTGTTGCAGATTGACTGGTGAGCGGCCGCCTTCTGATTGCGTATGTGAACGACGTTCTGGCTTGACCGCTGAGCCTACCGAACCGAGTGATGGTTCGGCTTTGGGGACAGACCAAACAATAACAGATTTATCCTGGAGCAGATACTGTTGGGCTACTCTTTGAATATCTTGAGGTTTTACAATGGCCCACAGGCTGAACTGATTTTTCAGTTTGGAAACGGGAATCATGTGAATGGAGCTGGCAATGCTATCCGCCAGGCTATGTATGCTTTCACGACTGAATATGGTTTGTGTGATCAGAAGTCTTTGATATCGAGTCATTTCCTCAGCAGAAACTGTTTCAGTTGCAAGTCTGTTGAGTTCATGAACAATGAGCTTTTCGGCTTGAGCACGTTCTTTGCCTGGAATCAATTCAACTTGAATGTTCAGCCAGCCAGGATTTCTACCAGGTAAATGAGAGGCTGATACATCGAGTGCGATGCGTTCTTCAAGTACCAGTTTCTTGTAAAGTCGACTGGTTTTACCTGATGCCAGTACCATGCTGGCCATGTCGAGCGCTGTTTCATCTTCGTGGCCTTGAGGTATGGTGACAAAGGCCATCACCATGCGTGGCACGGGGAATTTGGAGGTGAATTCATGTCGCAACTGTTTGGTGGGCGTGATTGCAGTCCACTTGTGGCGTTCAGGCAACTTGGCAGAGGGGATGCTCTCCAGTTTAGATTTGATCTTGGCCAGTGCGATATCAGGATCGAAACCACCAACCAGCACCACCGCTGCGTTATTGGGATGATACCAGTTGTTGTAATAGGTGGTTATCAAAGGTGCCGTTGCAGACCGCACATGTTCTCGCTCGCCAATCACCGGATGGCCATAAGGTGATTCTTTGCCAAAAAGAAGCTGCAGCATGGCCTTCTCTTCAAGATCCCACGGAGTGTCTTCGTTGCGTGCCAATTCTTCGATGACAGCTCCTTTTTCCTGTTCAAATTCATGTTGTTTATCAATCAGCGTGCCTCGCATGCGTTCAGCTTCAATTTCAAGTCCCGTTTCCCAGCGATCCGCTGCGAAATCAAAATGATAATTGGTGATATCGTGATTGGTGTAGGCATTATTTGACCCGCCACTCCGTTGAGTCATTCGATCGATATCGCCTGGCTTGAAACGGGCCGTGCCTTTGAACAGGAGATGTTCCAGATAATGCGATAACCCGGTGGCATTCTTGTCTTCGTCACAGGCTCCTACCTTGAAGCAAGTCATCATGGTCACGATGGGTGAGCCGGGGACAGGCAGAAGGTATACTTTCAATCCATTCGATAAGGTATGCTCACGCAGTGAGTCATATAAGTGAAGTGCTGCGGATGGAATGACAAATGATCTTGTTTCCTGAGTTCGAACTTTATCCTGCAGAACCAGGCACATAACCAGGGGCAGGAAGCACATTCCAGGAAACCGGCAAAACATATTTGATCCTCGCTTGTGTCCAGTATGGCACTAATATGATGTTAGCCACACTGTCAATTTAGTTTATGACAACATGAGTGAATCACTATCTCCCAGTACAGAGAACCCGCTGGCTTCATCTGCGCAATTCGTCAAAGGTGTGGGGCCACAACGATATGAAAAACTCCTGAAACTGGGACTGGTAACCGTGGGCGACTTGCTCTTCTACCTGCCTCGTGCCTATGAATCGCTGACCAACCGTGCGAAGATTGCCGATCTCAAAGCTAATGATGAACCTCAAACCATTGTTGGCGAAGTAGTTGAAATCGAGGGGAGAACCACGCACAGCGGAAAAGATCTGGTGAGCATTGTCATCAGTGATGGTGATCCCATGGTGCTGGAAGCAACATTCTTTAATCAGCCCTTTGTCGCAAACCGTTTGAGTTATGGAATGACGGTCGCCTGTACTGGCAAGCCTCGGCGATATCGTGGCCATTGGCAGATGAACAATCCGAAGTTAAGGCCGGTAGACCAGTCAGTCATAGATGGCGAATCAACAGTCATGCCTCTTTATGGATTGACCGAGGGATTGCATGCAGATGCCATGCGAAGAATTCAGAAGGAAATTGTTGAACGATATGCTGTTGCATTAAGGGAAATCACGCCACCTGAACTGGTCATTCGTCGTGGATTACCTCGATTGACTGAGGCTTTTCGTGCAGTGCATCTGCCTCAGACGCTTGCTGAAGCACAGCTTGGCAGAAGCAGGCTGGCATACGATGAATTGCTAGTGCTGCAGGTCGCACTCGGATTGCAACGACGCGATCAGCAGGTACAAGGGAAAGCCAGTCCGCTGCCACGCTCACGAATGGTTGATGAACGCATTCGGCGACTTTTTCCCTTTGATCTGACAGACGGGCAGGTAAAGGCTATTCATCAGATCTGCGAGGATATGGTACAGGAACGACCCATGCGTCGACTCCTGCAGGCAGATGTAGGCGCGGGGAAAACAGCAGTTGCCATCTATGCCATGCTGGTTGCTGTTGCCAACAAACATCAGACGGCACTCATGGCGCCAACGGAGGTTCTTGCCAGGCAGCATTGGAGGACCTTCCAGAAGTATCTGATGCACAGCAAAGTCCGCATGGAATTCCTGGTGGGGGGGATGTCTGAAGCAGATCGGCGGATTGCCTTATCCGAAATCAAGAATGGAACAATTGATCTGGTGGTGGGTACACAGGCCTTGATTCAGAACGATATTGAATTTGCCAATCTGGGGCTGGTAGTGATTGATGAACAGCACCGATTTGGAGTACAGCAGCGCGCTACCATCAGACACAAAGGGCTTGATCCGCATTATCTGGTAATGACTGCTACCCCTATACCTCGTTCGGTGGCATTAACGGTCTTTGGAGATCTTGATGTATCTGTCATTCGTGAGTTGCCTCAAGGTAGAAAGCCAGTTCAGACAGCATGGGTAGCTGAGGAAGACCGGCATAATCTAATGGCACGCTTAGTGAACGAAATGAAGAGTGGCAGACAACTCTACGTGGTTTGTCCGATGGTGGAAGAATCTGCAGATAATGATGTGAAAGGTGCGATAGATACCGCGAAGCTGTTGCAGGATGGTTACTTTGCAGATTGCAAAGTTGGTTTATTACATGGCCGCATGTCGGATGATCAGAAAGACGAGATCATGAATCAATTCAAAACGAAGCAGTTGGATTGCCTGGTAGCGACCACCGTGATTGAAGTAGGAGTGGACATCCCCAATGCTACGCTGATGGTCATTGAACACGCGGAAAGATTTGGCATGTCGCAACTGCATCAGTTGCGTGGAAGAATTTGCCGAGGCACGCAAGCAGGACAGTGTTACCTGTTTGCCAACACAGCGTCGCCTGAGTCGCAGGATCGACTCAAGTTTTTCTGTTCCACGACGGATGGTTTTCTGTTAGCGGAGAAAGACTTTGAACTTCGCGGCATGGGTGAATTTTTTGGAACCAGGCAACATGGTGCCAGTGAACTGAAGATCGCGCATCCGATCAGGGATATCGAAATGCTGGAGTTTGCACGCCACGACGCACTTGAGTTAATCAAAGCTGATCCAGGGTTACAGAAGCCTGAACACAGTGGAATTCGTGCTGCGGTACTTTCGCGATATGGCAGGAAACTGGGCTTGGCTGGAATTGGTTAACGATAGTAATTGGCAGGCTTAACAGCCTGGTTATCGAAGACAAAGCGAGCACCAATTTCAAACCAGCCGCCTTGAGTATGCTGGTCGCAGCGAATCAACTGTGCAAGCACCGAAACAGGCTCTGGCTGGCGTGGATGAACGAGTTCCACTTTGAGTTGTGTACCTGTTATGGCCGTCGGCGTATAAACCGAAATGCCGCTTAATGAAATATCCTTACCTTGGCATTGCACCGCGGGACCGCGTTCTCCGCGAGCTGACAGTGCGTAGGCTTTCAAAGGCACATTGTATTCAAAGCGTTCCTGGGCTCTTCGGTCGGGAGTTGCTTGCAGGAATGTACGCAGCGTTTCAACAATTCGCGGGCCGGCTTCCTTGAGCATTTCCTCAGCTTCATCAACCTCCGAAATCCCATAAGGACGAACCTGTACAGTTACATCTGTCAGCATAGCCTGGCGACTGTGCGGTCGTGCCAGATGGAGAGTGATTTCCAGCCCTTGTTGCTGGGAGCGGAGGCTCTTCCAGAAAGACTTTACTGGCCTTGGGATACGATAAACATAGACATTATCTTCATTTCGTACCAGTTCTGCACCGATGGATAGTCTGAATCCATCCAGCTTGGCTTGTGCAATACCTGCCATCAGCATTGCACCGCAGCGATGATGAATCATTTCACCGCGACGATGAATGTAACGGATGGAATTGACGGTTTCTGTAGGCCACGCTGCGACAATGGTGCCGACAATATCAGAAACGGCTTGCGTTGGCGGCATTCCACCCTGGGATTGAGGGTTGATTTCCAGCCAGCCGGTTTGTGGTGCGCCTGATGCTGAAGGCACAACGTGTTGTGGTTTGTGCGAGCGGTAGGAAGAAATGCCGGTGATGCAGTGTTCCAGTGCGTCAATAAGTTCCATGCACGATTGAAAACGTTGATCGGGGTCTGGGTCGAAAGCGCGTGCCATCACAGGACGTTCAGAAGGATGCAGTAATTCCAGATCAGGGGCGAGTACACGTGCAGTGGTGTTCGCGCGGGGCCCGGCGGTTCGCACGGAGTTTCTGATCGTCTGGGCACGCAGTGGATGTACACCGATTGCCAATTCCTGATACACCAGTGCGAGGCTGAAGATATCACAGGTGCGATGGATAATGCCATCTGCCAGTTCGGGGGCGCCATAGCGGGAATTTAACTGAGCCAGAGGCTGTCCGCTTGGGGCCCATAACAAATGAACCAGCCCGAAATCCGCAATCAACAATTCCAATTCCGGTGGCGACAGCAGATTCCGGGGGTTTAAGCTGAGGTGAAGTATTTCGAATCGTTGGTACAGATCATCCAGTGTGGTCGCTGCCTGTCTTAGCAGGGGTAATAAGTCAGCACGTGGAATACCCTGCATGCGCTTGGAACGATGTTCCTGGAATTTCTCCCACAAAGTTTCTTCTACGGAACTGGATAACAGACAGATTCGTCCAGGGCCGGTTTGAATGATTTCGCAAGGCAATAGCCCAGGATGCTTGACTGAGCGAAGGAAATTGATCGCCTTCTCTTCATCATCCGGGTCCTGGCCACCAAAGCCACTGATCACCTTGACCATGGCTGGGTCGCCATCGGGCGTTTCTACTCGCCACAATTCACCCAGAGGGCTGCGGCCTATGCATTCCCTGAATACAAATCCCGGCAATGCATCGGTATCCGCTCCTGGTGCCATCGCAGGCAACATGATATTCGAACGGGATATCGTGGGAGACCTGGAAATGGCGTTTCGGGGAATCGTTGGAGGCGGTACAGAAGATGGCGGAATGAGGCTGGAAGGTCGATTCGGTACAGGTTGATAAGTAGGAACCGGTCGTGGTTGCCTGGTAACTGCTTTCATCTGTTCCTGATGGGACAACTCTGTAGATGAAAGATTGATTTCCTTGGCGGTATCCAGTCCCTGCAGTTTGCGAATCAATCGCGATGATCGCATTTCGCCTTTATCTGCACTGTTGATATCTCCCGAAATCAGGGCATGGAGAAACGACATACAGTTTTCGAATCGCTTCTCAGGGTCTTTGCTCAATGCCTTGGCTATGATGGGAATGTCGTTCGGAGGTAAAGGCTGAAGATTGGGCTCAGCCATCATATGCTGCATGGCTAGTTGCCGCGGGTTCCTTCCACTGTATGGCAGAACACCTGTCAACAGTTCCTGATAGACAATAGCGAGAGAGTACTGATCACTACTAGGATGTATTTTTCCCTGTAATGTTTCCGGAGCTACATACAGAGGTGTAATTCCTGACAGTTGCTCGCTGGCTTGAGTAGCTGTCTGGGTACCGTCGTTGAAGTGTCCCAGGTCAGTCACCAGTCCGAAATCTGCAACTTTAACGTGACCTGATACTAGAAACAGATTGCCTGGTTTTATATCGAGATGCATCAGTCCGTGCACATGATTCATGTGATCAAGTGCTTCTGCAGTCTCAGCCATATAGCTGAGAAGTTCATCACGAGGAATACCAGAGTACCCTGATTGCTTGTAGCTTTCCAGTAATTCGTGCAGCGTGCGATCGGCGAGTTCCATCACGATCAGCAATTCACCGTTGACTTCCTCGATTCGATCCATCTGAAGGATAAACGGATGTCGGATTCCGACGACCCGTTTAAGGGCACGATACTCCTGCGCTGCCTGATGTTGATTGCCAACCGGGGTGGTGCAGTTGCCACGAATGAACTTGATAGCTTTTTGAATGCCGCCTGGCGCTTCGCATTTCCAGACTTCACCGAAGCCGCCTCGTCCCAGGATTTGAATAAGCTGATAGCCAATAATGGGCTGTGAACCAGGCTGACGAATCTTGCATGGTTCCTTCTCAACCGTCGCAGGTGATGTCCCGGCAGCAAATGGCATGTGTTATATGCGACGTTTCTTCCAGTTCAGAATACACCCAAACTTAGCGGTTATTTTAACTTATGTCCAATAAAAAGCATCAGGCAACTCACTATTGGAGTGTGATGTTAAGATTTTCTCATTAACGAATGGTTCAATTTTTCTTTAGTTCAATGTAGAGCTATAAAATGATGGGAACGAGCAACGCCCACGGAGTAAAGGGAAATGACACATCGAGTTTCAATCATTGCTTGCGTCACGATTCTGGCGGTTATTCAATTGATTCATGGAGCTGACATGTTGACCGAACAAAACAAACAAGATGAGAAAACCAAAACGGAACACAAGACCGCAACCTTTGGAAACGGCTGTTTCTGGTGTACGGAAGCTGTATTTCAACGCCTGAATGGTGTAAAAAGTGTTGTCTCTGGGTACATGGGAGGCCAGACCAAAAATCCAACTTACAAGGATATCTGTACTGGTAACACGGGACATGCAGAGGTCATACAGATTACGTATGATCCCAAAACTATCAGTTACCCTGAGTTGCTGGAGGTCTTCTGGAAGACACATGATCCAACCACTTTAAATCGACAAGGCAATGATGTAGGTACACAATATCGGTCAGTGATTTTTTATCATGATTCGGAACAGCAGAAGGCGGCTCAGGAGTACAAATCCAAACTCGATAAGGCAGGCATCTACTCCAAGCCTATTGTCACCGAAATCACCTCAGCTTCATCCTTCTACCCTGCGGAAGATTACCATCAGAACTATTTTAATCTGAATGGCAAACAGCCCTATTGTTCCTACGTCATTCAACCCAAGCTGGACAAGTTCAAGGAAGTATTCAAGGATAAGTTGAAAAAGGAATAACTCCTTGTCGAAGCCGTTGTCTGTCATTTTAACCAGTGATCTTCATGGCTACCTGCCCGAAGTACAGGAATGCGATTTGCTTCTGATTGCTGGTGACATATGCCCAGATGGCAGTCCGCAAATGCAGGCAGACTGGCTGGACCATAAGTTTCGTCCATGGTTGAGAAGTTCAAAGGCGAAAGAAGTGGTTGCAGTTGCAGGCAACCATGATTGGGTATTTCAGACCCATCCGTATCTGGTACCGAAACTGCCCTGGCATTACCTGCAAGACCAAGAAATGGAAGTACTCGGTGTCAAAATTTATGGAACACCCTGGCAACCTGTCTTTTTCGATTGGGCGTTCAATCTGGATGAGCAAGACCTGGCGGATAAATGGAAGCTGATCCCATCGGATACGTGTATTCTTCTTCTGCACGGTCCTCCACATGGTTACGGTGACAGAAACATCTCAGGGGAGCATACAGGGAGCGCGAGCCTGACCAGACGCATCAGGCAGATTCGGCCGCAACTGGTAGTCTGTGGCCACATTCACGAAGCGCGAGGCGAGTATAATCTGAACGGCATTCGAATCATCAACGTTAGTCAGTTAAATTTGCGATATGAACCCATCGAAGAGCTGATTCAGATAGATTTCAAAAGGAAATGAAGTTTATCCAGATAACACTTCACAATGCAAACAGCAATCGTTAGGATTACATCATAGTTTAGTAATCATGGATGACCTCGACGGAGATGGATCTCATGCGTCGCACCACTCGTTGGGTTTCAATTACATTCTGCAGTTTGATCGTGGGTTGCCTGCTAGGAATGACCGTTGCAGGAGTTCTCTATTTCAGACAGAGCCCTGCTGAACTGCTGAATCGCGGTGAAGCTGCTTTTCAGGCTGGCACCAGATCCTGTGAAAGACAGGAGTGGAGCAACGCACAGACACATTTTCAGGAATCGCTTCTTTCAGCTGAAAAGTTAATACAGCTAACGGAAACAAATGCACAGAATCCAGCGCAGAATTCCACTTCTCCAAATCAACATCTGATTATGGGTAAGGGGTTGTGGCTCAAATATCGAGCCATGAAATCGTCTGCACTGGTTAAGCAGATGACTGCATATCCAGCAGACAGTGATAAGTCGAAACCGCCAGCCGACATCCAGAAACTATCCCCATTGCGGATTGCGGATGATACCATCCGTCGGGATGCCATTCTGACCTTGCGAGATGCTGCGTACCGTCTCAGGATGGAGTCAGAAGTATTGGATGAAGCGATCTCAGTGGAGATACAACTGGAACCACTGCATTGGGATCATCTGCATGCCTTTACTACCACCCAGCACGAACTCAAACCGGATGATGCACGAACGTTATACCTAATGGCAAAGATGGCCTACGAGCAACTTGTGACGGTGAATGCCGATGGCGCTCTGAAAACAGTTCCAGCTCCACTGGTTAAGCGGAGCAGAGAAAAGATGAAAGCTGCGCTCAAGTATCTGGACCAGTTAAATACAGTGGAAAAACCTGCGCGATGGAGAACGACCTATCTGCAGGCACAAATTCTAGCTTGGCTGAGCCAGCGTCAGGAAAGGAATACTGCTGAAGACACATATATTTCCCGCCTGTCTGCAATTCTATTCCATGATGCAGAAGGGATTGATGCCAGGCTGCAAGTAGAAAAGGAAATAAAGGATTTGAGTCACTTTGATATAACTGGCTTGTTTGGATTACATCAGATGAAACTGGAGGCCATCATTTCACGTAACCAGTTGTGGGAGATGTCTGGTAAGCAGTCGAGCACTCCGAGGATTGCTGAAATACAGGATGCCATGCAGAAACTTACCGCCATCTCAGAGAAAGTCAACATTGCCGGTCGCAGGTCGCTGGTGGCTTCTAATTACGTAAACGCCTGCCTCAAGGTTATGCCAGCGCTGATTACCGACCAATACGACAAATGGTGCAAATGTCGTGATCACGCGGTCGCATTCTGCAGGCAAGCTATGCTGGAAAATGCCTGGCAGCCAATGCACAGTCTGCAAATTGCTGATGTTCTCGTGCGCGACGCACAATGGCTGGAGGCACACAGAAAAACTGTAGAATGTAATAAACTGTATCATGATGCCGAATTCTGGATTGATACCGGCATCAAAGCATGTAAGCCCGGTACGGTAATGCCGGGGCAACTGGCTTTACATGATGCAAAGCTGAAACTGCTGATTAAATCGAACGCTTCTACGCAGCCGATTCAGCAGCAGATCGCACTGATCAATCAAGTCAGTCATCCCACCGCCCAGGCAATTGGGCAATTCTACTCGGGACTGCTCGCACACCGTGAAGGGCGGTTGCAGCAGGCCCAGTTCTTATTGGAAAAAGCGGCCGCTTCTAAACAACTGGATTTGTATCGGAGAGCAACAACACAGTTGATTCCGGTCTACCTTGCATTGGAAAAAGCTGAACACGCCCTGCATGCAATTGATGTTGTCTCAAAGCAATTTAGCAGACTGGAGAACCAGCGGAAGGAAGATCTCGCCTGGTACGATGTTTTCCTGCGCTCGGGAAAAGAATGGTTGTCCGAAAAAATTCAAGCCCACATACTGGCTGCCCACGATGCTCGAAAGCAACTAAGAATAGCACCAACCGAGGCGACTGCGATTGCCAGACTGCAACTGCATGAAGAAGCTATGCAAATCGCGATTCAAAGCCTGAAAGATGACAGACTGCGCTACTATGCATCCATGGTTCAATATGCCCGCTACTTGTTGCAGTGGGACTGTCTGAAAGAAGTTGAACCGATTTTGAAGACGCTGAAAGAGTCATACACTGGCCAGGCTGCAGTCCTCCAGTTGGAGATGGGATATTTCCTCGCCAAACAATCGGCCGCTACAGCGCAGGCCGAATTGCCACGTGAAAATATTGCTCAGATGGATCAATTGATTCAACTGCACATGACACATGCCAAAGCACAGCAGGCGTGCAAGCTCATCTGGATCAAGTGGCTCACCTATACCAATCGAAGCGACAAAGCCGAGCAATTGCTTCAAGATTCCGCTTTCTTTGGTCCATCTGAAGAAGCGCAAAAACTCAAACTGGTGGCACTTCTGTTCATGAATAAACGCGAGAAGGTACATGAAGTTGTGAAGCTGCTGCCACGCGACCCGCAAATGGACGTGGTGTTGTTGCTCGCTGCTGGTTCATTCAAGGAACAGCAGGACTTGGTCAACTCAATTTCCCAGACCAATCAGAATGCAGGTTTGATGAAGGCCTGGTCGGCAGCATTGAAACTGGCTCAAGGCGATCATGCCGAGGCATGTAAGGCTTTTATTCAGTGCTTGGAATATACTTCTGTTCGGCCACTGGTACGTCAGGGAATCATGGATGCATTTTCTGCCTGGTCGCAACTGCAACCGGTGGAAGCCAGGAAACGTGCAATTGAGAGCCTTCAACTCTATCCTGCTGAACCCTGTCTTTTGCTTGGGTTTGCCGTCTGCTGCCAACAGCTCGGTTCGTGGGGCGACCCGCAGGATACCAGTAATCAAGTCAAGGATATGGCGACCGCGCTTAAGGCACTCGAACAGGCTTATCTGCTCGAGAATAGAAGTCCCTGGGAAGCTGTATGGATTGCAGCCAACATGTGGATGCAAGTCGATATGCACGAGTATGCTGCTCGGTTACTTAAACAAGTGATTGAGCTGAATCCTCAGCACGAAGCTGCTTATCCTCTGGCGATAGAACTCGAACTGGAACAGAATTCTCCCCAAAGTACTCGAAGTGCCGAATTGACTGCAAAAGCGTATCGCAAAGAATTTCCGCAAGCTGCTGAATCGCTGTACTGGCTTGGGCGTTGTGCTGCGCGGGTAGGAAATATCAATGAAGCTCTTGAACGATATAGACAACTCATGGAATTGCAGCCACGGCATGCTCGTGTGTATCAGGCGTGTTGCCAATTGCTGCTGGAATCGGCCAACCGAGAGGCCTACTCAGCTTGTCAGCAGGTATTGCAGCGTTGGAAAAAAGCACTTCCCGAAGACTTGATGGCTTACCAGTATGAAATTCAACTGGCTGCCCGGCAAGGCAGGAAATCCGAATATCAGGTACTGGCTGACAGGCTTTTGACTCAACTCGAACCTGGCAATACCAGTACCATTCAAACCGTGGGGTTCAACAAAACAGCGAAGACTGTCGGTCGCCAGAAAGCGGACGCATTGTGCCTGCTGACTCAGGGGCTGATTCGCGCAGGAGAACTTCAGGAAGCCCGTGACATGAATTCCAGGGCACTGACTCTCTGTGAGGATCATGATGTCGCTAACCTGCTGCGAGGAGATATCTGTGTGCTCCAGTTAAAACAGGAATCGCTTCATACTTCTGCAAGGAAGACGCTTGCTCAACAGGCAGTTTCAGCTTATGCACAACATTACAGACAGCATAAGGGACATCCCTTGTCGGGAAATAATCTGGCATGGGTGATGGCTCAGGAATTGAATGAACCGCAGGAAGCGTATCGCATCATGCAGGAAGTGCGTAAGGGAAATCGATATCTGGAACCTATTTCCGGCGCCTGCATGTCACTGGAACTGCTGGATACCATGGGAATCATCTATCAGAAGCTGAGCAAGCCTGATTTGATCAGAGAGCGGATCGAGTTGTTCGAATCTGCCATGTCTCGGTATCAAAGTGAACCACGTGTGGCAGTACATATGGCAAATGCTTACCTGGCAGCGCAAAAGCATCAATTGGCTCTGCAGGCATTTCAGCAGGCACGAAAAATTCTGCCTCACTCTGTTCTGTCAGCAGAGAAGCAGCGAGAATTGAACAAGAGTATTCAGGATGGTCTCAATGCAGTTCAGGCACAGGCCGCTCCTTAGAAAACATGAAATGAAACTGCACAGGAATAGAATGCTCAGAGAATATTTTCATGTCAACAGCCTCGAAAGTAACTGAATTGAACTCTATGCCCGCGCAGAGATTCATGTCGTTCGATGCGCTGCGTGGCTTTGATATGTTCTGGATCATTGGCGGGGATGTAGCTATCCAATCCTGGCTGAAATACTCCCATCTTAGCTCCGCCCATGCAGCGGCAGATACCAGCACCTGGCAAATGGCACTGTATCGACAACTCGAGCACTGTCCGTGGGAAGGCTTTCGTTTTTATGACCTCATCTTTCCCCTGTTCCTGTTCGTCATCGGTCTGGTAATTCCATTTTCGATCTTCCGAATGCAGAACGCAGGTATTCGCCACAGTGCCATTGTCTTTCGCATATTGCGGCGCACGTTGCTGCTCTTTATTTTGGGATTGCTCTACAACGATTTGCTGCAATTCAATTTTCAGGATTTTCGATACGCAGGCGTGTTACAAAGGTTGGCGATAGGTTATGGCTTTGCAGCTCTCGTCGCGCT
This sequence comes from Planctomycetia bacterium, assembly GCA_016795155.1. Classification (NCBI taxonomy): domain Bacteria; kingdom Pseudomonadati; phylum Planctomycetota; class Planctomycetia; species Planctomycetia bacterium. Next base: position 89,695 of record JAEUIE010000015.1, read on the forward strand.
CTATCTCAAGCCTCGCGCCATTGCAGGATTATCAGGTATTCTCCTGGTGGGCTACTACCTGATACTTCTCATCATACCAGTGCCAGCTGGGCAAGCAGGTGACATCACCCGTGAAGGCAACCTGGCAGGGTATGTCGATCGATTGGTATTGCAGGATTGGTTTGGAGGCAAAATCTATGAAGAGTATTACGGCTTCGGCGATAACGAAGGTTTACTCTCTACCATTCCATCCCTGGTGACAGCATTGTTGGGTGTGCTGGCGGGGTGCTGGTTGAAAACGGGACATGCCCAGGGCAGGAAATTCTCAGGCCTGGTTGTCGCTGGCTTGTTCATGCTCGCTGCAGGCTATGTCTGGTCAGGCGGGTTCAGTGATATCAGGAACCTGCATGATCGTTATGGAGTGTTCCCTGTCATTAAGAATCTTTGGACCAGTTCATTTGTGCTCTGGGCAGGTGGCTGGAGTCTCTTACTGCTCGCCTTGTTCTATGGTCTCATAGACGGCTTGGGCTTCAAAGCATGGGCCTGGGTGTTTGTTCCCATCGGAGCCAATGCCATCACCATTTATCTGATCAGTCACTTCATCGATCTGCAGCCATTGAGCAAGCAATTATTTGGTGGAATGGCAAGAATCATCGCTGATGGAGTGCATTCAGTGTCAGATGTTGCTGTAGTTGCAATGAATAAAGAATTGAATCTTGCCATCATACTTACCGGCATCGTCATTCTCGAGTGGTTGATATTATGGTTTTTGTATTCCCGCAAAATCTTTCTGCGAGTTTGAGAGCTACAATGAGGTGATACGCACTATAGAGCTTCAGTATGAAAATAATATGGTTGTTGTTGATGATCTGTTTTCCCTGGAGTGTTTGCCACGGGTGGAATGATAAGGGGCATCTGGTCATCGCCCGTCTTGCCTGGAAAGAACTGACACCGAATGAGCGTGAACGCATAGTCAAGATCCTTCAGCGTCATCCGCATTACGAAGAATTTCTCCGTGCCAGGAAACCGGATGGCTATTCAGAAGATGAATGGGTATTTCTGCGCGCAGCTACCTGGTCAGACTGGGTGCGAGGCGGGCCTCTTTCCCGGCGAAAATTCCATATGTCGAATGCCCACTTCATCAACCTGCCGTTAACAGAGCCAGGTTTTACGGGCGTTGTTCCTGCACCTGCTGCACACAATATCATCAGCCAGCTTCATGTTTCCAAATTAATCGCCAGGAATGGCAATCAGGAAGATCGTGCCATTCAACTCTGTTGGGTATTTCACCTCGTGGGAGACATTCATCAGCCTCTGCATTGCACCAATTACTTCAGCTCCCGTTTCCCCAAAGGTGACAAAGGAGGTAATCTCGCCAAGGCAAGGATTCCAGGTCGCAGTGCCATCATTCTGCATGAGTTTTGGGACGATCTTCTGGGATCATCAGACAGTTTGTCTTCGGTTGGAAGCATGGTACTCGAAATTGAGCAGTATTATCTCGAGAAGAAAGCCAATATTGATCCGGAACTTTCCAAAAACCGCAAGTTTGAAGATTGGGCACGCGAAAGCGTGGAGATGTCACGATGGTATGTCTACTTGAACGGTGCCTTTAAGCCTGTGAATATCGAGGATAAGCCTTCTGAGAAGGATTTGCCAGTACTGCCTGATCATTATGCACAGAATGCAGGCAAGGCGGCGCGGTATATGGCTGCCAAAGCCGGCAAGCGACTTGCTTCAGAGTTGCGGGAAATATTGGCGAGTCATTGATTCAGTTTTTCGATCATCTGCATGGCAACGCTGCGAGGGTCGTCTGCCATGGTTATTGCGCGACCAACGACAACCTGCTTGATACCTGCCTGTACTATTTTTGAGACATTGGATGCGTCAATGCCACCAATGGCAAATCTGGGCATTGAAGTCAAGTTTGAGGCTTGTCTGACAAAGGCCAATCCAGCCAGTTTGGAAAACGATTTGGTTGAACTAGGAAAAACCGGCCCGATTCCTACGTAATCAGCGCCATCCTGCAGCGCACGTTCCAACTGGTTCTGATGATGGGTGCTGATGCCTACAATCGTTTTGGAACCCATGATTTTTCTAACATCATTGGCTGGCAGATCGTCCTGCCCGACATGTACACCATCTGCCATGACAATACGAGCAATATCAGGCCGATCGTTCATGATGAAAAGAATGCCAAGCTTGCTGGTAATTGAACGAACCTCTCTTGCAATTGCCAGCAATTCTTTATCTTCCTTTCCTTTTTCACGCAGTTGTACAACTGAGACACCACCGGCAACGGCTTCTTGAATAGTCCACTCTATCGATGCTGCGCAGGATGATTTTGACACCAGCAGGTACAATTGAGCTTTTGCTATTAGTGACTGATTGGTGTCTGCGAAAAGACATGCCTTTTCCAAAACGTACGCTCGATATCGCAGACGTTCGATCATCGACCCAAACCGGCTTGAAACGACTTTGCCATATTCTTCGAGTACTCGCAGTGCCTGCTGTAACCGGGCCATGTTGGCACGAAAAACATCATACAAAGAAGCTCTCAGTGACTCTGCTTCAGTTATGATGGATGTTCCAATATCACCCGAAGTGTCCCGGCACCTGAGACCTGCTATATACGTAACATTCTCTGCATAGGCAGTAGTAACCTCGTGCCGTAATAGTTTGAATTGTCTGCTGAGGTATGCATCATTCAGATGAAATCTTGCATACTCTTCGAGTATCCGGAGTGCTTCTCCGGCACGATTATAATTGGCATCCAGAATTCTATGCAGTGAATGCACTTGAACGCTCTCAACTGGTTCAACCATCTGTTCCATGGGCAAGGAAGATGTGACATCGGGAAGCCGCTCAGTAAGAAGTCGTTTTACGTGTTCTAACGAAGGCAAGGAATTGATAAGCCCGGCATCGGTTCGCAGCAATGCATGCAGCAGGTGTTCACCGTGAACAACAGCATTTCCAGTACTTTGCAATGCCAGATCACGTGCTTGATAAATCAGTGTTGCGATGAGTGAAGGCAATGCAGCAGGTAGTGTCTCAGACAAAACTACCGTTGCAGTTGGCACGTTCAATTGATTGAGTACAGCATTCAGGGTAATGTCCTGCTTTTTCAATTCGATGGCAGGTATTCCATCTTCTTCATGCAGCAGCCCCAGCAGCAGGTGAGCAGATTGCAGTTCGTTAGCATGCAAAGCTTGTTGCCAGGCAAGGCTGGCAAGAATAGCTCTTTCAACTGCAGGGGTAATTTCAGGAAACAGCATAATTAAGGCCTTTTGAAGATAAAATCGAAGAGCATTTCACTTTTGGGTTCACGTGACAAAAGTTCTTTTACTGCCAGCCTGGGTACTAGATGTTCGTAAAGCACTTGATAAACAGAGCGAGCAATTGGCATATCCAGTGATAATTCCTGACAGCGTTCATACAGGCTTTTTGCAGTTGTAACTCCTTCAGCAATTTTTGGCGTGCTCGCAAGAATGTGATCAAGTGTTTCGCCTTTGCCAAGTCTCTCTCCCAACGAGCGATTTCTTCCATGAGGACTTATGCACGTGGTAATCAGATCACCAAGGCCAGCCAGGCCGACGAATGTTTGCGCGTCAGCTCCATGGGCCATTCCGAATTCCATCATTTCAACCAGGGCACGTGTCAATAATGCTGATTTGGCATTGTCTCCCAGATTCAAACCATCACTGATTCCTGCAGCAATAGCGATGACATTTTTTACAGCAGCTGCCAACTCGACTCCAATAATGTCGTTGCTGGTGTAAATGCGAATACTGTCACCATGGAAGCTCTCTTGAACCAGTTTGGCTAGCTGACCATCAATACTTGCTACAACCAGGCCTGTCGGCTTCCCACGGGTGATTTCTTCTGCATGGCATGGCCCGCTCAGCACTGCGATCGGCCTTTTTCCCCAGACAGTTTCGATGATTTCCGATGGTCGCAGTAGGGTACCAGTCTCCAGACCTTTGACGACGCTTAATACCGGAATGGTATTTGCAGATACTTGTTGAACAAAGCGGCTAATAGTGGTTCGTAAATAGACTGTAGGCACAGCAACGAGAATCAGGTCTGCATCCTGGATGGCGTTTTCTACATCTAGAGTCAGAGTAATTTGATCAGGGATGATAATTCCTGGTAAAAGGACTTTGTTTTCGCGATGCTTGCATAGTTCTACGCCACTTTCTGCGCGCGCGCTCCATAGCGTAATTTCCTGGATTCCTCGTGCATGAGCCATGATGGCGCAGGCAGTGCCCATAGCACCATCACCGATGACAGCAAGTTTTCCTATTTTGCGCAACTTCATGTTATATAAATCATGGTCTGCTGAATTCTGATAAGTAGTCTGCATTATCCTGATTTTATCACTCGTACAGGCAGTCTGCGAGGCGAGAAACCTCGGATTCATGCAAGCTATCCGCTACAACTGGTCGATATAAGTGTGTGGAAAATTCCGCGCGATGAGCTGAATCTGACTAACAACGGAGTTGTACATGCCTGCCCATCTTCGCGTTTACCCTCAGGAATTGCCATCAAGGGTTAAAGGTCCTTCGGTTCACATCAGTCTTTGCGAATTGTTCCCCCTGCTTTCACAGGCTCATCGTGGCAACTATGTGTGGCTGAACGACTTTGAAGAAGATGAAGTGGTGATTAGCGAAGATTTATACGAAGTTCTCAAATCATTCAAAACGTATCGGCCAACTGCTTAATCATCCAGTTCAACTGGTCGTATATCATTGTTTTCGGCTAATGGCACGCTGGTACTACGTCTTTCTCGCAAGTCATTTTCGATGAGTTTGACACGTTGTTCCATTTCACGTAGCTTGGCCACGAGCGTAGGTAGCTGTTCAAGCGGATTAGTTTTTGCACGAATATAGGGAACCGGTGGATAGCCGAGATGTCGCTGAAGCGCAGCGAACAGGTAAAGCGGATCGCGGCCCCGGTTGGCGCGAGCAATTTTCCCTTCTTTTTCACCGAACAATACCCGTGGCAACGGTTTCTCGGGATATTTCTGCCGATGTTTCGCTGCGTAAGCTTCTGAACGAACAAAAACAAGATCGGCAAATTCAATTTCGCCGATATTCCTGCGTACCGTTTCGAGATACTCACGCCATTCCTGGTCGTAAAAGCTGTCCAGCATCATCGCATTCATGCCGTGATCATACCCCAGACGATTTCTGCACAACACTTCAAACTGGAAGACGAACAAGGCTTCAGGAATTGGCTGGTAGCTGCGATATCGGGCTTCATCTTCAAGGATTTTCAACGCGATATCCATGCTGAAACGTTTTCCCTCTTCTTCTGCCTTGGCAATGATGAAGGCCTGAAAGGGATTGAAATAATGTGACAAATGTGTCATGGCAGTGCCGAGTAGCCCGGAATGTTTCAATTCGACAGCCATAAACTGAACAGCCAGGGGAAGCCGTGTGGTTGAGAGCAATTCTTCGTGAATTCTGTCAAGAATTTCCTGAGAAGGCCTGCCATCCTGATGTCGTTCTCTAAATGTGCGAAAAAAATACTCTTGCTCAATGTATTCTTCCGGGTTCAGAACTGGTGATAAACGGTTCATGAAGAGATGGAGTCGTGAATCGAAGCTGAGGAAAAGTCAGAATGTCCTTCAATATGATCTGTTTTTCAGAGAAAAACTGCAATCTGCTTTCCTAAGAAACTTGTACAATATGAAAAAATATCTATATTGTCTTTTTCCGCCCAATGGGGCGGTTTAAAGCAATTTTGTCTAACTCTGATTGAATCTTTCGGATTCAATGACAGGAGCAGGTGCTGATATGGGTATGCAATGTGCGATTACAGGCAAGAAGCCGTCGCTGGGTCATCAGATTACAAGACGTGGTAAAGCGAAGTACCTGGGTGGTATCGGTAAGAAGGTTACCAGTGTCAGCAGGAGAAAGTTCAAGCCAAACCTGCAGAAAATTCGTGTTGAAATTGACGGTGAAGTAAAACGCGTGCGTGTCAGCGTGAAGGCCATTCGTGCAGGATTAGTAAAGCGTCCAACGGTTCGTAAAGCATTCACTGTAACCAAGTAACCGCACTATGGCTGTCAGTGCCAACGATATACGCTGGGTAGCACATCTGGCTCGGCTTGAATTTGCCGAGTCTGATCTTGAGCATTTCACCGAGCAGTTTAATAACATTTTGAAATATGTCGATCAGCTAAAATCTGTTGATACCACGGGCATAGAGCCATTGGCTCATGCCCTGCCCTTCACCAATGTGTTCCGTGAAGATAGGGTTGATCCATCGCTAACTCAGGATCAGGCACTTAGTAATGCACCGTCACGTCATGGTGAGTACTTCAGCGTTCCTGCAGTTCTCGAGTAATTAGAAATACCATGCCTATTCACGAACTATCCGCATGCCATATCCAGAGTGAGTTTCAGGTTGGCAACCTCAAAGCAGTTGAGATTGCAAAACACTTTCTTGAACGAGTTCGACAATACGATAGTGTGATAAAGTCTTTTCTATCATTGAACGAAGATGATGTTTTACAGCAGGCAGAAGTTCTTGATCGCAAGCGACAAAAGGGCGAGGACTTGGGCAGATTGGCCGGTGTTCCTGTTGCGTTGAAAGACAATCTCTGCGTGAATGGCCAGGTCACAACCTGTGCCAGCAAAATGCTTCAGCAGTTCCGCCCCCCCTATTCAGCTCATGTCGTGGAGCGCCTGCAACGCGAAAACGCGATCCTTTTCGGCAAATGTAATCTCGATGAATTTGCCATGGGTTCATCGACAGAAAATAGTGCATACCAGAAAGCCTGTAATCCATGGAATGTGCAGCATACCCCCGGTGGATCAAGCGGTGGTTCTGCAGCAGTGGTTGCTGCCTCATTTGCTCCTCTTGCTCTTGGCAGCGATACCGGTGGATCAATCAGGCAACCCGCTAGCTTTTGCGGCATTGCCGGGATGAAGCCATCTTATGGCAGAGTTTCCCGCTACGGACTGGTTGCCTTTGCCAGTTCACTCGATCAAATCGGGCCGCTGGCTTCTAATTTATCAGACTTATCATTGCTGCTTGAAGTCATTGCTGGGTATGATCATCGCGATTCGACTTCAGTGAATACCGACGTCCCATCATATGCAGCCACGCTCAATCAACCGATCGAAAACCTGGTGATCGGTGTTCCGGATGAGTTTTTCAAGGAAGGTCTTGAGGCAGAAGTAGAACACGCGGTGCGTGAGGCACTCAAAGTTTATCAGGAACATGGAGCCCAAATTGTTCCTGTTTCCCTGCCCCATACCAAATACGCCGTTTCAGTCTATTACCTGGTGGCGACGGCTGAGGCATCCAGTAATCTTGCTCGTTACGATGGCGTGCATTACGGCTATCGAAGCAGACAGTACGATAGTATGATTCACATGTATTCAAAAAGCCGGGGTGAAGGTTTCGGCAAGGAAGTTCAACGGCGAATCATGCTTGGGACCTATGCCCTCTCCAGTGGTTATTACGATGCTTACTACAAAAAGGCATTGCAGGTGAGAAGGTTAATCAAGCAAGATTATGATGCAGCCTTCAAGAAGTGTGATGTCATTATGGGGCCTGTTACTCCAACACCCGCTTTCAAGCTGGGCGAAAAAAGCGATGATCCATTGTCCATGTATCTTTCCGATATTTATACCATCAGTTGTAACCTGGCTGGCATCGTCGGTTTAAGCATAAATTGTGGGCAGAACACAGGCGGGCTACCCATTGGTTTGCAGATTCTGGGAAAAGAATTCGAAGAAGAAAAAGTCCTCAGAGCAGGCAGGATGTTTGAACGGGTTACCGATTGGCATCATCGACGACCAGTCATGAAATCCTGAGGGTGAAATATGGACGCGGTCACTGCTCCTTATCAGATAGTTGTCGGCCTGGAAGTGCACGTTCAGTTGATGACAGCATCCAAGTTGTTCTGCAGTTGTTCAACCCAATTCGGATTGCCGCCTAATTCTGCAACATGCCCGATCTGCCTGGGCATGCCCGGCGTATTGCCTGTCATGAACCGTCGTGCATTCGAACTCGCCATGACCGCGGCTCTGGCATTAAACTGCGCAGTCACCAGGCATACGAAATGGGACCGCAAGAATTACTACTACCCCGATTTACCCAAGAATTATCAAATCAGCCAGTTTGATCAGCCCATGAGCCAGGAAGGCTACCTGGAGATTTCAACTGCAGAAGGTAACAAGAAAATAGGCATCATCAGAGCGCATCTGGAAGAAGACGCCGGGAAAATGTTGCATGATGAAACCGGGCATGGTAGAGCAAGCCATGTTGACTTGAATCGGGCAGGTACGCCGCTCCTGGAAATTGTATCGCATCCGCACATTAATTCGGGAGCAGAAGTCAAAGCTTATCTCGATGAAATCCGTCTTCTGTTGAGGGAAATGAAGGTTTCCGATTGCGAAATGCAGGAAGGCAGCTTGCGTGTCGATGCGAATGTGAACGTGAACTTTGAGTACCTGGGACGCAAAGTGGCAACGCCCATTGTTGAGGTCAAGAACGTCAACAGCATCAGGGCTGTCGAACGAGCTGTTCAATACGAAGCACAACGGCAATACGAACAGTTTGAGCGGGATCATATTGAGATGAGCCCTGCCAACAAGGTTACTGCCAAGTGGATTGATGAAGAAGGAAGAACAGAGGTTATTCGACGCAAAGAGGAAGCTGCTGATTATCGTTACTTTCCGGAGCCAGATCTGGTTACGGTTGAAGTGGACGATGCTTGGATCGAAAAAATACGACAAAGTATGCCAGAGCTTCCCTCACAAAGACGTGAACGATACCAGGTAGTTCTTGGCTTGCCCAATTACGACGCCCGGTTACTGACCAGTTTAGGCGCCGATTTTTGCAGTTATTTTGAATCGGTTTATGCAGCGACACAGGACGCCAAGCTGTCAAGCAACTGGTGCACCAACCAGATCATGCAGATAATGAATGATCAGAACATTTCAATTTCCCAGTTCCCAGTATCTCCCGAACGACTGGGTTCGCTGCTGCTGCAGGTCAAAAAATTCAATATCAACATGCAGCGGTCTCGCGATGCATTCAATCTTCTCCTGAGTACGGAAGCATCAGCAGAAGATATTGTCAATAAGCTCGGTTTAAACGTTACCTTTGATGAAGCCGATCTGCGACGTATGGTCTTGAATTCGCTGGCAGGCAATGCCAAGGCAATTCAGGATGTCAAAGCTGGTAAAAGTAAAGCTATGGATGCTTTGCTGGGGCCGGTCATGAGGGAAACGAAAGGTAAAGCTCCAATGGATTTGGTGCGACAGATACTCCAGGAAGAACTGGCAAAACGTTAAGGCATGGGCATTGTTTCGCGAGGCATGGTTTCTGCAGGAAATCCAATCTCACGAAGTCCGACGCTGAGGCTTCCATCCAGCTTCAGCAGAAAATCGGATGATTCCCAATCGCTGAATGCAACTTGACGAATGACGCCCTGTAATGGAATAGATTTGATGTGTTGTGCCTGTTCATCAACTTGCGCCCAGGTTTCGCTCCACAAGGTGGAGTCGAATAGCGTCGCCATGGAATCGCGATCAAGCCGAAGATGGGAAAGCACAATTCCGTTGCCAGTCAGATAGTAATTACGTTTGCCTGCCCAATGGAAAAGACGTTTCAGATCAGTTTCATTCTGCTTTGTTTCAAGCCGGATCAGTGGGTGAGCATCGCTGTTGGCCAGAACTGAATTGCTGAACTGGCACCGCATGGACAATCCTGCAGTAAAACTGTTGAAATCACGAATCCAAATAAGCCCTTTTGTGGTGTAAGAGGTACACCTCTCGAACTGGATGGCGGAAATGTCCTGAGAGATTGCAGGTTCGACCTGTTTTATTGATTGAATGACAAAAGAGCCATCAACTGCAATACCTGATTGCAGAAAGTGGGCTGTGAACGATCTGCTGCCTGCAGAATAAATAACATTTCCCCTGCCTCGTACTATGGAATCGAAACATTCAATGCGGCTGCCATTATTCTGTTCAGCGTTAGTCAGGGTGCGTGCAGGCGAATCGCCCTCTATCAATACACCAGAAACCTGTGTGTTCGCTGTTCCGCGTAAGCTGATTACCGTGTTACGAAAGATGCAACGCCCATCACCCGACAACGAAGCGACCGCCAGGAGTTTCTGATTCTCGCGAGATGGCTCCAGACGGATGCGGACAAATTCAAAAGTCAATTCGCCATGACGCACTCGAAACATCGAGGTTTCATCCGAGTCTGTGCTGGCGATACTACGCTGTAAGGATAATTCCGGGCGGAATCCTTCATCTCCTTTGATTACGACTTTGCGATCCCCAATGTCAATGGGGTTTAACGGGGTGTTTCCGTTGACTTTGAGCAGAATGATCAGATCTTTTTCGTCTGCGTTTGCATTCAATGCCTGAACTATACTCATGTAGTGAGATGGCTCCATCCCTTTTTCGTCAACTGTCACCATTTTCGACATGCGGTTCTTTGTTTTGGAATTACTGAAGACATTCCCATTTGGTGTTTCCCTTACTTGGCTGCTTTCCTGCCGCTGCCCAATCAACTGAAATTCAGCATGAACTAGAAAGGCATTGGCAGAGCCTGTCTCAGAAAACTTTTGCCAGGGGTAAGTTTCCACCCAGGGAGATCGCTTGGCAATCAGTGATCCTTCATCGCGATACTGTTGCATGCAGCTCTCCAGTTGCTCCAGACTGCGTGCAGTAAACGAAGATTGATCCCCATTACTGGTTAATGTGCAATAGGTGTTGATGCCGTAATAAACGGTATTTTTGCTTTCGAAGGAAACGCCGTTTGTCTTGCTCAATTGAAGCAGGGTTGAGTTAGACGTTATTTCTGTTTCAGGCGTCTCTTGAATTCCCACTTGGCACTGGTCGAGCTGTAGTGTGGCTTGTGACGAATCATATATAGCAAACGTTGAGGAGCGAGCAGTCGCCAGCGATGTGTTTTTCATTTGGATTAATCGCTTTGTTGAATGCATTCCGGACAACGTTATTAATCTATTGTGTGTTCCGATAGAACTGTCTTCGATAAGGATTTGTCCTGATGTATTAAATGCAATTCCATTGCAATTGCAGGGATACCAGAATGATTTTCTTATAAGCAACGACGAAATTCCCGTGGAATTGGCTCTGACAGGTTCAAAGTGGAAAAAGGGAACTTGCTCCGGTCGGGATGTATCAGGTTCTCTACGAATCAATTCGCACTGTAATAATGATACCGAGCTTTCATCCCTTGCGTGAATAGCCGAGCCAGCTATTCCAACCAGTTCAATTCTGATGTTTTCGAGATTTAGTGTGCCCTGCTCAATCGTGAACAAGGGGTGTATTGCGTTTGCAGGCAGTCGAAGAATACTTGTAGTTGAACTTTGCGGCTTGATGGTCCATTTCTTGTTGATTTGCCATGATTTATTTCCACGATTTTCAATTACATTGGTTTTCAGCAGAATAACGCCACCGGATTCCCGCTGAAGTATCTGGTCCAGTTCAGCATCCGTCGATACTTCGAAATTAGTTGAAGTCCTCACAGTTCTTTCTGAATTGGATTGGACATTAGCATCAGCAGGTGATGATTCAATGAGAGACGAGGTGATCCCGCTTGCCTGTATGCTTGAATTATCAGCACCTTGCCCAGCATCGCTTCCTAGCCATCTGTCGTAGACAATGATCGCAACCAGCATCAGCAGTATGACTGCGATGACCTGAACAGGGCTGACAGTGCCCTGGGATGTTGTCCTGATTGATTCGATAGAACGTCTTTCTTTAGATTGCAATTGTGCTAAATCGGTAAGGAGTTCACTGGCAGTCTGATATCGGTCATCAGGATTTTTTGCCAGCATTCTGCTGCAGATGTCCACCAATTCCTGGCTGACTTCCTGATTCAATTCACGTGGGTCACGTGGCAATTCCAGTTGATGTGAATGCAGTTTGCGGGCAGCAGTACCTTCCGGAACCGGTGGCATGCCGGTGAGCATGTGATAGAACGTACAACCCAGCGAATAGATATCGCTGCGAACGTCTGCCTGGCGTGGATCAATAGCTTGTTCAGGTGAGAGATAATCAAACGTGCCTAGTGTCGAGCCTGGGTGAGTCAGGGTGTTTGCTTCCAGAATATCCAGATGTCGAGCCAGTCCCAGGTCGAGCAGTTTTAACCTGCCTTGGGAAGTAACGATCATGTTGGAGGGTTTGATGTCGCGATGCGTAATTCCTAGTAATGCTGCATCATGAATTCCCTGAGCAGCTTGGGTAATCAAGTCGATGGCAGTCTGTATGGGTAAATTACCATCAGACTGATCCAACAGGTCTTTCAGGTTCGTCCCTTCAATGAATTCATATGCAATGTAATGCAGCCCTTGATCTTGCCCGTAAGAATGTACGCGTGCAATGTGGTCACTATCCAGTTGTGCAGCCAGTTTCGCTTCTCTCTCAAACCGTTGTACATGTTCCTGATTTGCTGCAAGCTTGGGTAGCAGCACTTTGAGTGCAACTCGTCGTTCAAGGTGAAGATCCTTGGCACGAAAAACAGCAGCCATTCCTCCCATGCCAAGTGAATCTTCGATCAGGTACGATCCTAACTGTTTGCCGATAAGAAGTGTGGAAAGTTCAGCTGCAGAGCTATCCCATGCACTGGTAGGAACTCCACCGGTGATAATGGTAGCCATATTTTGTGAATGATTGGACGGGCTTGCTTTTACCTGATGAGTTGTGCTGTATTGGCTGCCTGTTTCGCTATTGGCTTTGGAAGTGTTGTTGATAACCAATACATTCTGCGCTGGCAACGAAGCTGACGCTTGCTCCTGTTTAGGTACTTGCTGTCCCATTTCCCACTTCTCCCGTGGTTTGCTTAAGCGATCCGTCTTGAGCATTAACAGCGTCATTCAAGCTGTATGACTTGATTTGTTTAATCTACCTTATCGAGAAGCGTTTGCCTAGCAGTTCTGTTAAAACTTCTGACAATAATACATACGTTATGGGATGAATATTTAGCTTCTCGGTGTGGTCTTTATGTCGTTGCGTGTCTCGAATCTAAGACTTGGAATATCAGCAGATGAATCAGAACTCATCGAAGTTCTGGCGAATTCGCTCGGTACCAGAATCGATGACTTGAAGCCATGGAGAATCATACGCAAGAGTCTGGATGCCAGAAATCCGGACGACCTTTCATTTGTCTATGCGGTAGAAGTGAACGTACACGATGAAGCAGCCCTGCTGAAAAACAGTTATGGTAAATCAGGCATTCAGGTGTCCCGATCTGTTGAGCAGTCTTTCGAGTTTCCGCATCCTGGTAATCAGCCTTTGCCACACCGGCCAGTGATTATCGGTTCTGGTCCGGCAGGATTGGCAGCAGCCTATTTCCTGGCCGAGAAGGGTTATCGGCCGTTAGTTCTGGAACGTGGCGCACCTGTCAGCGAACGCATTCGTGATGTTCGGGCATTTGATGAAGGTGGTGAACATAATCCAGAGAGCAATTATCTGTTTGGCGAAGGCGGTGCTGGAACTTTCTCCGATGGCAAGCTGACCTGCAGAATGACAGGTCCAGATGTTTTCAGAATTCTTCAGCTCTATGCAGCATGTAAAGGCAAGCCGTCTATTCTCTACGACCATCGGCCTCATCTTGGAAGTAATCGGCTGCCTGCTGTAGTCAAGGCGATGAGGCAGCAGATCGAAGCCATGGGAGGCAGCATTCAATTTCACTGCAAAGTAGAAGATATCCTCATCGAACGGGGAACCATCAAAGGAGTAGTATCCAATAGTGGTTTTATTCCAGCTTCTATTGTAGTGCTGGCGATCGGCCATTCTGCTCGTGATACTTATGAAATGCTTTACCAGCGGGGAATTCCACTGATTCAGAAGCCATTTCAATTTGGTGTGCGGATCGAACACCCGCAGGAAAATACGAACAGGCATTGTTACGGCAAAAGAAAACTAGAAGAACGAATCGGTTCTGCCAGTTTTTCAGTAGTTCAGAAGTCGAGATCGGGACTGGATTTGTTCAGTTTCTGCATGTGTGCGGGAGGGTATGTCATGCCCAGTGTGTCTGAACCGGGAGCATTCTGCACCAACGGCATGAGCATGTCTAAGCGAGATTCTCCATTCGCCAACAGTGGTTTGGTAGTTACACTCGATTCATCCTTCTTTGGCTCAGAGCATCCGCTGGCCGGTATGTACCTGCAGCGACAATATGAATCGCTGGCATATGAATTAAGCCGGGAAAGGTATGCTTGTCCCATCCAATGGGGAAAAGATTTTCTTGAAGACAGAACGAGTAACGGCAAACTGCCAAGCAGTTATCCACGTGAGACCATCAATGCTCAGTTAAAAACGCTTCTGCCTTCTTCGATATCTCAGGTTTTGAGCCAGGCGTTGCCAATCATTGATCGACGTTGGAACGGTCAATTCCTCAAAGAAGCTACCTTGGTGGGGCCGGAAGCCAGAGGTAGTGCACCGGTCCGTATTCCGCGTGATGAACTGACGAGACAGGTAACCGGTATCGAAGGGCTGTATCCAGTAGGAGAAGGCGCTGGCTATGCAGGCGGAATCATTTCTGCAGCAGTTGATGGTTTACGTACTTCCAAAGCAATCGTCGCACGGTATGCTGTTACCAGTTAGTCTTCTGCAACAAATAGCGAGATTCAGTCATGATCAAGGTAATGATGCTCATGATGGCAGTATGTGCTTTGACGAGCAGCAGTATCGGTTATGCCCAAAATGTGAGTGAAATCAAAGTGGGAATTATCGGTTGTGATACCTCCCATGTCATCGCATTCACCAAAATCCTGAACAGCAAACAGCCCCTTCAGGAAGCTGACGGTATCAGGGTTGTTGTCGCATTTCCTGGCGGCAGTCCGGATCTGCCCGATAGTCAAGATCGTGTTGCCGGATATGTGGCGCAATTGAAAAATGAATTCCATGTTGAAATTGTCGACTCTATTCCTGCTTTGCTGGGCAAGTGCGATGCCGTGCTCCTGGAGAGTGTTGATGGCAGACCGCACTGGGAACAGGTACAACCCATCCTGGCTGCTGGCAAACCAGTGTTTGTTGATAAACCATTTGCAGGTTCGCTGGTAGATGCTATTCGTATTGCACAGTTGGCTGAGAAAACCAAAACCCCGGTCTTCAGCAGTTCTGCACTGAGATTTACGCCAGGTATCGCGAAGGCAAGGAATGACGAAAAAACAGGTAATGTAATCGGTTGCCTGGCGTACAGTCCATGTGCCGTGAATCAATATCATCCCGATCTTTATTGGTACGGCATTCACGGCGCTGAAACACTTTTTACCATCATGGGAAAAGGATGTGTCTCGGTTCAGCGTACCTATACCGAAGGAACTGATATTGTCACCGGTGTCTGGAACGATGGACGCGTAGGAACTTTCCGTGGTATTCGCCATGGCCACAAGGAGTTTGGCGCATTGGTATTTGGAACCAAAGGCGTCCATACAACTGGTGGATTTACAGGGTACGACCCGTTAGTTGTCGAGATTGCCAGATTCTTCAAAACTGGCAAATCACCAGTGCCACTTTCTGAAACCATTGAGATACTGGCATTCATGAATGCTGCAGATATCAGCAAAAAGAACAACGGAGCCGTCGTCCTGTTATCTGATGTTCTGGAAAGAGCTAAGCAGCAGGCAGCAGGCAAATAGTTGGTAATAATCAGAGTGTTGAGTAAAATAAAATTACCGAGAAATTGCAGGTTCACGTAAACATGTCAAAAAAACACGCAAAAACCTCTGTCGTCGCCTTCAAAGTCGAAACCGAGCTGGCTGATATTTTGAATCAATTACCAAATAAAAGTGCTTTCATTCGAAAAGCCATCGTTAATCAGTTGGATATGGCATGTCCACTTTGTTCGGGTGCCGGAATGCTTCCCAAAGGCCTCCATGATCACTTTGCACCGCTGGTCAGTAAGCTTAACAACAAAGCATGTGAAGAATGTGGCGATAAAGCAGCAGTACTCGCGAATTCCATCGAGGAATTGAACGCTGAAGATCGATTACGTCTTGAACAGTTTTTTCATGGCGGGCCATTTTATTGCAATCCTTGTTATACCAAAGCAGCATCGTGTCATGATTGTGGCTGGCATATCGCACCTGACCAAATCAAGAATCACCAGCGTCAATCACATCATGCCAGATAGTTCTGCATCATTTTTTGTGATTATGCAGATTATGTGTTATGTTTCGGTTATACGGGAGAAGTAAGCGAAGCTGCAGCCCACAGCAGTTTGGGACAGTTAAATGGATATCAATCTTTTAGGCGTTTTAGCCATCTGCGCCATTTACGGCATTTGGCGAGTATTAGACTATCGTAGACAGCAACTCCAGCAGGCTGCCATACGATCGAGAATAACCTGGATGCTCTGGCTGGCAGCTAACGAAACGCAATAACAGTTTACTTTTGACGAACTGGTATTGAAATCCCAGCAGTAGCAGACTGCTGTGCGGGCTGGTCCATGACATTACAGATGATTAAAGCTTCTGGTTCAATGTCATACCAGCCACCATCGTGAAAATCAACCAGGCATTTTCCATTTTGATTCACTGTAATTACGATTCCCATTTTCTCTGCGAACCTGATCATCTCTGGCAGATTTGGATTAACTTTTACATTTCTTCCCGTCCAATTTGCCTTGAGTGTATTCCATCGATCTGTTGAATGATTGGTCATTTTATACATCCCTGTTTTGATGCAGAAGACATGCCACTTCAATAGCTGCCTGCAAGCTGTATGGATCAGCAATCCAGTCGTTGACTATATCGTAAGCAGTGCCGTGTGCCACGCTGGTTCGAATGATCGGCAATCCGAGAGTAATGTTGACGAGATGAAACCCGGAGATCAGCTTGAGAGCAATATGCCCCTGATCATGGTACATGGCTACGATGCCATCGAATTCACCCCGTTGGGCACGCTTAAACAATGTATCACTGGGCCATGGGCCGGAGACAGTTATGCCCTGTCTCTGAGCCTTTAGCACTGCAGGAGCGATGTTCTTTTCTTCCTCGTTGCCAAATATCCCACCATCGCTGGCATGGGGATTCAATGCACAGACTCCAATTCTTGGTTGAGAGCCAATCAGCTTTTTCATGATATTCGCTGTAAGTACAATCTTTTCGAGTACATTGGCAGGCGTGATATAGTCAAAAATAGATCGCAGACTTTGATGCAGGGTAACATGTGCGACTCCAAGTCCGAGGTGTGTATTCTCCAAGTCATGCTTACTCGCAGGGGCATAAAGCATCATGGCATATTCTTTGACATGACAGGCGTCAGCGAGAATTTCTGTATGTCCAGGGTAATCTAATCCTGCAAGATACAACCCCTCCTTATGCAGAGGGAGCGTGACAATCGCGTCCGCAATCTTTTGTTGAGTCTGTTGAATTGCAAGTTGAAGAAAGTCGAAAGCAGCTTGTCCCGCTCCAGCTTGTGCTTTACCAGGGGTTACCTCGCATAAGTTGACCTGTGTGCCTTGTAGACACGGCATGATGTTTCGATTTGATGCTGGCCACGATGTCAAATCGGTAATGGGATTAATCCTGATTCCTATGCTGTATTTTTCATTTAATCGTTCAAGCCACTCAACATCGCCCACAACTACCGGTTGAGAATAGGCAAACAGTTCAGACTTTGTCCAGCTTTTCAATAATACTTCAGGCCCAATCCCGGCAACATCCCCCAAGGTAATCAATAGTCGCGGTAATGCATGCATCAGAAGTGCATTCCTTGAGGAAATCTCTGTAACATTTTATTGTATTGCCATGCTGGCCAGACTATCATCGATAAATCGAGTTCTTTCATCATCTGAGTCAAATCCATGTTTCGATTGGCAGCTTTATCCACTCTTCTGATTTGCATTTGCTGGATTTCTCCAGTTCAGTCAGATCCAGTGCGACCCATGACCGGCTCTAAAGATGGCCCAACAACGACACTGACCCCGGCACAGATTGAACTGCTGGTCACACAATTAGGGGATAAACAATACAAAATCCGGCAAAATGCCAGGAGTACGTTGGAGCAACTCGGACCCATTGCACTTCCCTATCTACAATCTGCACTGGCAAAAGAAAAGAATCCTGAAGTCATCAGGCAATTGAATTCTCTGATTCCTGGCCTGGAGCAGATGGCGGCACTGTCACCAACCACGCTGACACTGACCTGTAAAGACATGCCACTGGCTGATGTGATCAAGGAGATCGAAAAACAGTCAAAGTACAAAATTGAAATGATGGGCGGCAAGCAGGATAAAGTAACTGTGAGCCTGCAATGGGATAAAGTCCATTTCTGGCAGGCTCTCCATTCGCTCTGTGATCAGCACGGACTCATGTTCCAGGAAGGCTGGTATGGAAATGATAATGTGACCATACGGCTCATGCCAGGCGAATCAAACAACAGCTATCGATATCTTGAAGGACCATTTCGAGTGACGGTAACAGGATTTCATTACAATCGGAGCCTGCAATTCACCGCCCAGGGCGGTTCGTCCTCATCCAATGAATCCCTGCAGGCCAATCTAACTGTGACTGTCGAACCCAGGCTGCCTTTACTGAGTGTTAAACAGCCGATCTTCACCGATGCGATTACTGAAACAAACGAGAACTTGCTGTTGCCTGTTAATCCGCAGCGAACACCCTACTATCAGCATGGTTATCGATCTTTCATGCATCAGGTCAATGCTCAACTCAAACCGTCTAATTCTGCACGCAGAATCAAATCCCTGAAAGGAACGATTCCTGTAACTGTCGTTGCACAAACCAAGCCTGTCATCACGGTAGAAAAATTATCTGAAGCAAAAGGCAAGACTTTCAAGCAGGGTACGAGTACCCTGCGCATCGATGACATTACTTCTGAACGTGGACAGAACGGTATTAAAATGTCGCTGACGGAAGGTGCTGCCAATAACCCCAGTGACTATTCCTGGATGAATTCCATTCAACAGAGAATAGAAGTATTTGACGAGAAGGGAAACAAACTTCAGAACTATGGTGGCAGTTGGGGAATGAACGGCAATAACAACATCAATGGAACATTCCAGTTCAGCGGCGTGCCTGCCAAATTGATCTACTATGATTGGATTACCATGAATTATCAGATTCCATTCAGCTTCGAAGATTTGCCACTGCCATAATGTTCTGGTGGTCTATACGATCAAATTGAATACCAGCGCCTGTTCGTTGCATACCGGGAACGATGGACATCGTACACATTCACCCCAGATAAACCGGGGTAAACTTTCTTTCTCAACAACCTGATATCCAAGTTTGGTGAAAAAGTCTGTCGCACCGGTCAAGGCGAAGGCTTTTTTGATACCGAGTCTCTTCAGGTCCTTATGGCAGGCATCAACAACCGATCGCCCTATTCCTCTTCTCTGCTGATGTTCTTTGACCGCAACGCATTTCAATTCCGCCAGATCACTCCAGAAAATATGCACTGATGCACAGCCCAGAATATCACCTTCTGCTTCAGCGACCATAAACGATCTCAGATCTGCGTAGATCTCATCGTAACCGCGCAGAATCATTCGTCCCAATTGGGCGTGATATTTGATCAGGTCGTAAACCGCTGGAACATCGCTGGCTACCGCAGGACGAACCGTGAATGTCGCTGTGTTGAGTTTTCCCATTCAACTATCGTAGTTCTTCTGCAGGTTTTTGACAGCATTCATATTTGTGAGCAAATTGAAAAATTAGTAAAGAATTTGCGAAATAATTGCTATCTTCTCCAATCAGTATGGAAGGAAATTCAGCAAACTGATTACTCAAATCTCTCGGTGTAAGTTTGCAGTAGAAGCAGAACTTAGCCGAATGAAAAGTTAACCTCTTTAAAACGGCTTCAACAATCGAGCGATTCAAGTGAACGGTATTCTCGCCAGGTTCCCGATCTTCATATTGCTTTTGACTTGCCTAGGTTCCTTGAATGGGTGTCAATCAGTTGAGAAAAGGGTAGTGACTGCTGCCATTCACGAAACCTTTTACACACCTGCCCACAATCATTTGAAAGATAAGACCTATTTGTACTTTATTCATGGTTTGGATCCTTTTGACATTGCAGATATGGCCGGACTTGAACGCCATTTCAGACAGTTGGGATATTCGCACACCAAACTGGTACAGTTCTACCATGGTGAAGATGTCGTTGACGATATCCTTCTTGCCAAGGCAACCTGCCCTGAAGCACGCATCATGATACTGGGATTCAGTGCAGGCACTTTGACAACCAGCGGAGTCGTCAACACCCTCCACGATAAGCATCAAATTAATGTTGATTTAGTTGTCTATACAGCAGGTATCGCATTGATGGATAATGAATCAACTCGTCCTTCTTATGTCGGAAAGATTATTCATATTCTCGATGGTGGCTTAGTTCTTCCTGGCGTGGAATTAACTGGAGCAGACAATTATCGGTTTGAAGATGTCTGGCATTTCGGTACGCCGAATCATGAAAACACCCTGGCTTTAGTTGAGGCAGAATTGAATAAGGAAATTCCTGCAAGGCCATAAGTTAACCAATTCTGTATGTTGCGAGCTTACCGAATGTAAGAAGTTTGCTGATTCATTTGACAGATCAAAACGACGAACTAGATTTCGAATGGATCGAGAGAGGCTGGACTACTGAAGCTGACTGGGCGACGGCTTTGGCTGGCTACCTCTCTCGATCCAATTATTTTTGCATCATGTCTTTCTTGCATTTTCATGCACCGATGAGCAAACTGGTGACATGAATCATCAGCTCGACGTTTTGATTATTGGCGCCGGCCTGGCTGGTTTGCAGACTGCCTTTCTGCTGGAACGTGAAGGTTTGGCAGTTCAAGTTCTCGAAGCCCGTGAACGAGTGGGTGGAAGGTTATTCACGGAAGCTGTATCTGGTTGTAATGTGGATCTGGGTGGACAATGGGCTGGTCCACAACAGCATCGCCTGCTCAACCTGGCACAAACTCTGGGTGTTGCCACATTTCCACAATTCCACCACGGAACCAAAATATTATCCTGGAAAAACAAGCTGTACTGGTTTCGAGGGGAAATACCATGGTTGTCTCCATTCGCCATGTTTGAAATCTGGAAGATGCAACGATCCTTGGGGAAATTATCCCGGGAAGTTTCACCGGAAACACCTTGGTCTTGTCCCCTGGCCCAGCAATGGGATAACATTTCGCTGGAAGACTGGAAGCATCAAAACTTCAATACTGCCGGTGCCCGGATGTTTCTCGATCTGGTGGCACGTGCAGTTTGTACCTCTGAGCCTGATCAGATTTCATTTTTGTATTTTCTTATGTACCTGCGATCAGGAGTTGACCTCAATACACTCATCAGTATTCCAGGAGGTGCCCAGCAACTGCGTTTTCAAGAAGGCACTCAACAGTTATGTTCTCGCATACAGTCAAAGCTGGTGCGTCAGGTCGTTCTGAATTCTCCTGTAAAGGCTATTACTCAGAATAGCACTGAAATAACTGTTAAAACTTCAAATAGTGCATGGAACGCGCAAAGAGTGGTGGTCACTGTGCCCCCTGGCCTGATTCATGAAATCCATTTCTCACCGTCACTTCCAGAAGATCGTAAACAGTTAATTTCCCATTTCTGCATGGGTTCAGTCATCAAATACGTTGCCCGGTATGAAAAGGCATTCTGGAGGGATGCTGGCTATTCGGGAGAAGTATTCATGGATGAAGGGCCATGCACCACTACCTTTGATGCAACAAGCTCGGATGGCCAGCCAGCACTCGTTACTTTCAGCGATGGCAATGTTGCATGTGAGCTCACAGAGAAGAGTTCTGAGCATCGTCAGCAGGCTGTGTTAAAGGAACTATCCAGATGCCTTGGTGCGCAAGCTGGGCACCCCATTGCATTTGCACAAAAAAACTGGATTGAAGATGAATGGAGTGGCGGTTGCTATGCTGGAGTATTGAAAAAGGATGTATTGAGCAGATATGGCCATGCTCTGCGAAAGCCTTGCGGTAGAATTCACTGGGCTGGCACCGAGACTGCGACGGAATGGTTCGGCTATATGGAAGGGGCACTGCAATCTGCTGAACGAGTGAGCCAGGAAATGCTCTCACTTGTAGAGCCACGGAACTAATGCGATGTGCGATACGCTGGTGATTGTCCGCAAGGACAAAGTGTGGTTCGCCAAGAATTCTGACCGCGATCCTAATGAAGCGCAGGCCCTGGATTGGCAGCCAGCTCAAAATCATGCCCCTGGCAGTACACTGCAGTGCACACATATTTCCATTCCGCAAGTCATCCACACACATGCGGTTTTGTTAAGCAGGCCATTTTGGATGTGGGGGGCGGAGATGGGGGCCAATGAACACGGCGTGTGCATTGGTAATGAAGCGGTCTTTACTAACCAGCCCTATCGAGCAACAGGTCTGACGGGTATGGATCTGGTCAGGCTGGGATTGGAACGATCCCGAACCGCTCAGGAAGCGCTCGATGTCATCATCCAGTTATTGCAACTACATGGACAGGGAGGGGGCTGTGGATACGACCACCCTGCCTTCACCTATCACAACAGTTTTCTGATTGCAGATACGGAAACAGCTTTTGTGTTGGAAACTGCAGGTGATAAGTGGGTATCAGAGAAGATTCAAGGCGTCAGGTCCATCTCAAACGGTTTGAGTATTCCGTCCTTTGCACAGAAATATCAGGATAAAATCCGTACCAGAGTTGCCCGGGCAGCCATCAGGCAGAGTCGAACCTGTCACTTGGGGCAGCAGGTAAGCAAAACAGATGATCTCTTTGCAATACTGAGAGATCATGGCCATGATGGCTTAAAATATTCGTGGATCAGTGGCGCCCTGTCAGGTCCTTGTGCACATGCAGGCGGAATGCTGGCAGCAACACAAACAACAGCTTCCTGGGTATCTGAACTGTCATCCAAGGGTTGCAGGCACTGGGCGACTGCAACTTCCAACCCATGCCTTTCCATCTTCAAGCCTGTTTCAGTGGCAATGCCTTTAGAAATAGGCTCCTGGCCACAACATCTTCCCGCATCGGATTGTTATTGGTGGCGACATGAGCGACTTTTTCGAGTTGGGATGCCTGTAAACTCAGCGTATCAAATCGAGCGGGATCAGATTGAACTTAGATTGATGCTGGAAAGTCAGCCTTCGGTGGAAGCTTTCAATCAGGCGGAAGAATGGATTCTTCAACAGCCATTCCAGAAGCAGGTGAATTTGCCCTGGTATGTGAAATGGTACTGGCAGAAACAAAACAAAAAAGCTGGATGCTTGCATCCAGCTTAATTCAAGTGCTTCGAATGCAATCTACTTACCCTGGCCATTCTGCTCGGAAACGCCACCAGGATGATAAGGCCTTTTGCAATGATGGGCTATGTCCTGATGAGAATAGCAGGAATGCTTGAATTCGCCCCTGGCGTAAAGTGGAGCTTGATCAAACCAGTGAGGCGATTCAGGATCTCCAGATTGACCAAATTGCAAAACCGTTCGGGCTTTGGGCGCTTCACTCAATTCAACCACGCTGACATAGGAATGTCCCGCTACGCCATAATTCCGTTTTTGTCCTTCTTGCGGTAAGGCATAGAAGTTAAAGACGATGCCGAAGGTGCCCGGAGATCCAGCAACTGGCAAGCTGGGTTTATCGTCACGAAAAGCTCCTTTACCCTGCCCATCGATTTCTGAGCCATGAATACGTTGCAGGCGATTGATTTCCCCCCAGGCAACTTTCCAGGTGCCGAAATTCCTGGTCAGTTCACTGATCGTTGATTCCAAAGCACGGATACGGGGAGAGTTCAGCATGTCTCCCTTTTGTACCATCTGCATGGCACGTTGATAAGTCAAAGCAAAGAGCGTCATGGGCACGGAATCAATTGTGCTGGTGAAATTCCATTGTTTGAGCTGATCAATGGCGTCTTTCAGCTTGTTAGCGCGTTCAGGCTCATTTTTCAACAGAGTTTCCCATTCCTTGATGACCTCAGGCACTCGTGTTTCTGCTTCAATGACTTTCGTATTGAAACCAGCTTTAGCCCATGACTCAAAATCAAATTTATTCGTGCTCTTGAGAATGCGTCGGGAAATACGTGCCCGACCATTGTCGCGATCACGTTCGCGAATCATGTATGGCGGGAACTGATTGCTCTTGGGGTTTTCATCAACTTCTCCCGCTGCTAATTCACTGGCAATGGGAGTCGTTGTCAAAGGCTGTTGATTACAGTTCTGCAGGAAGCCACATTTGGGATTTTCCAGTTGAGGCAACTCTTCAAAGGCATGATAGCCTTGCCATTCCGTTTCCGGGTTAGATCCATCAACGGGTTTGCTCCAATCAAACTTCAAAGAGCGTTTGGGGATAGCTCCGTTGTAAACATAAAAGATATTTCCGGCATTATCGGCCACCATGGCATTGAACATGGGGATTTCGCAAGGCTTCATGGCCTCCTTGAATTCGGCAACACTTTTGGCTTTGCCCATGTTATACCATTCTTCCAGCCCGCCACTGCTTTCGAATTTCGCCAATCGCACCGCCAGCAGTTTGTTGTTCTTGCTGGCAACAATCGGACCGTGATGTGTCTTGGCAAAGCGGAACTTCTGTTGTGTCACGCCCGTTCCTGTCTTGACCGATACAGTGTCTTCCCAGAACTGGATGGGTTTGCTTCCATCACCATACTGGTAATGATCAGGCTGATCGGGCTTCAAAGTTATTTGATACAGATCAACAATATCTGGATCGTTGACCGTGTGACTCCAGGCAATATGGCCGTTGTACCCAATAGTGGGGCAAGGGGAACCAAAGAAGCATGCGCCAAGAAGATTCCAGCCTTCATCGCTCATCAAATGCCCTTCGTACCATTGTCCGGCGCCAAAAAAGGGTTGATGCGGGTTGATGAACAGCATCGGTTTTCCCGTTTCGGACTTTTCCGGCCTGATGGCCCACATATTCGAACCAACATGCGTTGCATGCAAGGCAGCCTCGCTTTGCTCCGCTTCAATGGCAGCCATCACTTCCGGTTTCAATTCCAGGTTGGATGCTTTCGCCGGTTGGAACGACTTGAGTGCCTGGAGCACGTCAACTGACCGCAAACCGGATTTGTTGTAAATGAACAGTTGGTAGAGTGCGAATCGTCGGAAGGCAAGAGCATGCCAGGGTTCGAATTGTGTAATCACCCGGGGTTTGACATTCGGATGCGTTGCCAGGAAATAATTCAGACCGTCTGCCGATGCCTGAATCATTTCTTTCGTTTTGGGAGAAGAAAGTTCATATTCCTTTTTGGAAATGGTAGTCAGTTCCAGTGCACGATTGAGTAAGTCATCAGGCAATGATTTTTCGCCATAGACTTCCGATGCTCTTCCCAGGGCACGGAGATAATTATCTTCAATTTGCCAGAAGTAATCTTCAGCCTGGGCATAGACGAAACCAAAGACCGTAGCAGCATCTGTCTTGCCGTTAACATGCGGTACACCATATGCGTCACGGGCTATGGTAACCTGTGATGCGAGCTTGGCCCATCGGCTCTCAGCGCTTTTGTCGGCTGACTTGTCTGCATAGGCCTTACTTGTCTCCTGCAAAGACAGGCCTAGCACTGCGATGGTCATTCCAAGCAGAGTAAGGGAAAACGTTCGTTTCATAAACGAGCTCCAGATACTTCATCGATATTAATGAGACACAGCGAATATAACTTTATTCCACTTCAAGTTCCAGTCTTTACTCGATACTAATGATGAAAATACTACGCAATCTAAAGTTTGTAGGTCGGTAGAATGTATTCAATTTTTGCTTGTTGTTTTCGTTGCTGACCGCCATCGCAGATAACACCAGCGAATCAGGGGTGTAGTGTCAACAGTTAATGGACTGGCCGAAGGAGACAGCAGGTGGCTGATTAGGTAGTGATGCAAAGTCAAACCGATATCGTGTCGTTCATGCCAATAAGCATCCCCCAAATGATGATGGATTCTGGCAAGATATATTCGGTTGGCTTTGTCAGGCTTTTGGGCAAAGATTGACTGATAATGATTTAATGCATTAGCAAACAGTTCCCGTGACAGTTTACTCTCAACCTCGAGCAGGCACTTTCCGCATTCAGAAAGCAGATGTGCATAGTGTAACTTTGTTGCAGTATCCGTCATGGCCTCCTGCTGAACCTTTTGCAACATGGAAGCTGCACGAATGAGCTGTTGCCTGCCATCATCCAGTTGATGAGTTTGCCTGAGTAAGTTGCCAAGAAGTAATTGATCCTGGATAAGAAATAATCTGTCTCTTGTGGTGCATTCTTGATGGTTTAAAATTTCATTTCTGATTGAAATTGCAGAATGGGTGGAATGAATGGAGGCAGACCAGAGCGATTTCTGCTGCTGCATCACTGCCAGCTTGTTGAAACTCGCAGCTAGATCCCGTTGATACGAAATCACTCCGGGGAAATCTCGTACCAGTTGTTCACGAGCCTTGAGCAAGCGTTGATGAGCATCGAATGCCTTTTCGAGCAATTTATCCTGCTCATATTGCCGGGCTAATTGATACAGCTGTGAAGAATACAATTCCTGATTTTTTGCTTTTGCTGGCTGTTGTGCAATCAGCTTTTCGTTCAGCAACAAACCTTCTTCATATTGTTTGTCTGCTTCAGCGTACCGCTTGCATTTACGGAGTAGTCCGGCAAGTTTGAAATGGAGGAGTGCATAATCATAATAATTCACTTCATGATTGGGAAATTCAGAGGCACAGTGTTTCCGAATTTGCAGTGCTTCCCGGTAGAGGAGTTCCGCCGGTTCAAAATATTGATGTGCTTCCAGTAGAGAGCCGAGAACATAGCGGTCAGCCGCAGCATTGTGCGTATAACCAGCAATCCCCGGATTGTCCTGGCGCAG
Source organism: Planctomycetia bacterium (assembly GCA_016795155.1). Classification (NCBI taxonomy): domain Bacteria; kingdom Pseudomonadati; phylum Planctomycetota; class Planctomycetia; species Planctomycetia bacterium. The sequence continues at coordinate 116,476 of JAEUIE010000015.1, forward strand.
CTTGTCATTCATTTCAATAGAAATGCGATAGTATTTTTCAGCTTCAACAATATCATTGGTTCTTGCAGAGAGCACACCCATTCGCCAGTAACTGCGGGCCAGTGCTTCGGGCAACTTGAGTAGCTTGTCGGGACGCTGATAAAGCTGTTTTCGCAATTCCAGTGCTTGCGTAATGAATTGGCGTGCCTCCTCGATACGGTTGGATTTCATCAGGAAATCGCCGTAATCATCCAGAATCAGTGCCTGCTCCATGAGCAGCAGACTGTTTTCCGGTTGTATCCGCAAAGCTTTCTCAATAATATTAATGGCAAACTGATAGTCACGCTCAGCCTCATCCTTGCGCTGCTGGGCGCGGAGATTAAGTCCATTGTAAGTTAGTGCATTGCAGATAAATGCCATGGCTTCGATATGATCTGGCTGTGTTGTCAGTACCTGGTTGGCAACCCGTATCGCCTGCCGATAGATCAATTCTGATAGATCCCATTTTTCCATGTTTCGATAGACTTGAGCCAGTTTGCCATATACTGCAGCGTATTCGAGAGTGATGTGCACAGGCGTATTCTGTCTGGTCTGGTTGCTCTCGTATAACGAAATAGATTGCTGAAACCTGGAAATAGCCTGCTTGTACTGGCCCAGACTGAAATGGATATGGCCGGCCTGGCATGCCAATCGTGCAGCTTCCAGTTGCAATGCTGGTGCGATCTGCGGATCGCGCAGCAATGCATCATAATAATTCAAGGCATGTATCAGTTTCTCTCTGCCTTGTTTCTCAGTTCGGACATCATTTATCATCTCCTGTGCCAGTTGAACGTCATTCCGCAACAGTTCGTGATATTTGTTCAGCCAGGAAAGAGTTGCATCAGCCTGCACCGCACGATGATGGTTTTGATAGAGAATACCACTCAGACCCAATGTAATAGCAATCAGCAGTGCTGCCGCCAGCCCCGATACGACCGGATGACGTTTAATAGAACGCCAACTTCGCTCAATCCATGATACTGGGCGGGCATGAATGGGTTCATGCTTGAGAAAGCGTCTGAGATCTTCAGCTAGTTCCCTGGTTCCCGCATATCGCAAGGCTGGATCTTTCTGAAGGCATTTCATGCAGATGGTTTCGAGGTCCAGAGGCAGCTTGGGACGAATCTTTCGCAGTGGTAACGGTTCCTGGTGAGCTACCAGTTGCAAAGTATCGATATCTGTTTCACCACGATAGGGTGGATGCCCTGCCAGTAGTTCATAAAGAATGACGCCAAGGGCATGGATGTCTACAGATGGGCCTACGGTGTTCTTGCCTGATGTCTGTTCAGGTGCCATGTAGGCCGGGGTGCCAAGAATCGCCCCGGTTGCAGTATTGGTTTTCTCTCGTGCAAGTTTAGCGAGGCCAAAGTCAGTGATTTTAGGAGTGATCGTTTGAGTACACGTTGCGAAAACCGCAATGCTTCCGTTCTGCTGACTGTTATCATGCAACAGTATATTGGAAGGCTTGAGATCGCGATGCAATACTCCTTGCTGATGTGCGTAAGCGACTGCCTCCGCCAGGCAGGCAACCCATTCCACAATCGTGGAAATAGGTGCCTGGTCTTTCTGTGTCCGTAACCACTCATTGAGCGTAATACCAGGACAATAAGCGTAAACAATGTAGTTTACTGGTCCAACTTCTCCTGCCTCATGCACAGTTACAATATGTGGATATTGTAAGCCTGCAGCCACGCGGGCTTCGCGAAGAAATCTCTCTCGTAGTTCATCGTTTGTCAGTACATGGGAATGTGGCATTTTCAACGCGACAAGATTATCGAGTACTCGATCACGTGCCAGAAATACCACTCCGAAGCCACCACGTCCCAATTCGCGGATCAAGTCGAATTTGCCGAAGCGACAAGGCAACTGGTATTTGACTGTATTGGTAGGGAGGGGGGCTATTCTGGTCAGTTTGGAAGCAGGAGTATCATGGTTGCGTTTGCGCAGCCCATCCAGCATTTTCAAGCAGGCCAGTTGCTTGACTAGCCTGGGCTGGAGTTCTGATGATTGAGGAACACCTTCACCCCGCGCAAGCTGTTCTTCCCATTGAGCTAACTGTTCGAGTTGTTGTTCATCCATCGGGGCATTCCCGGAGTTTTACGGTGGTAGCTCCATTTCTTCCTGCAGTTTCTCAATCGCTCTGGCCCACAGTTTGCGCACGGCATTGGCGGTGCGATTCATTTTCAGGCCAACATCGTCGAACGATAATCCTTCAATGTACCGCAGACGCAGGACCTGGGCATAGTCTTCAGGCAATCGTTCCATGGCAGCATAGAGCGCTTCCTCCTGTTCCCCTGCCATCATCTGCTTGCTGGGGCTGCTGCTCCCATCATCCAGCCAGGATCGTTCCTGCGCAAAAGAATCGGCAGGATGAATGGAGACTTCCCGCTGTGTGGATCGTTTGGCTGTGTGTACCCATTGCCTCCTGAAGTTGGCTACGTTATTGAGTAACATTCTCCGAAGCCATGCAAGTAACTCAGCCTCGGTTGTTCCGGAAAACCTGGAAAAATCCTGTTGGGCTTCCAGAAAAGTCTGCTGCACCAGGTCAGATGCACCGCCTTTGGCTCGGAGGCCTGCATCCAACTCGCGTTCTGCAACGTGCAGCAGATAAGCTCGACAGGCTTCGAGTGCCTCACCCAGTGCAGCTTCTTCCCCTGCCCTGGCATGGTTCAACCAGTTGGTGAGCTTTTCACTGGAATCACTCATACTCTAAGCACCGTTTTTACCAATATAGGCCACGAAAATTCAATTATTAACACATTTTGTCCCCGGACGCTATTAGCTTGGTTGAATTCGTTGGGACAGCTTTTTCATCGCACTTTCTTCTCTTGACACCTCTGGGCATCTACATTTTATCACTGCCAGGGAATTCAGCCTGCAACTGGTGTGCTGTTCACCCCGATACAAATGCCAGTTTTCATGGATTCTGAAAAGTGTTTTCTACACAGTGAGATGTATCGCTCATTTCCGCCAATTTCTATCTGAGCACCATCCCTTTCTACATTTCCATCTGCCCGTACTCTGACCACCATGGTCGCCTTTTTACCACAACAACAGATGGTTTTTAACTCCACCAAAGTGTCGGACCAGGCAAGAAGTGCAGCACTGCCGGGAAACAACTCGCCCTGAAAATCGGTTCGTAGACCATAACACATGACAGGCAGGTTGAATTCATCTACCAATTGTGCGAGCTGCTTTACCTGGTACTGTGTGAGAAACTGGGCTTCATCGACCAGAACACAGTCCACCTTCTTCCCGTTGCATAGATCGAGAAAGCTCGTTTCAGCATCAAAATGCAATGCATCCGCTCCAAAGCCAATACGTGAAGCAATTCGACCACCAGCTCGGTTATCTATTTTGGCAGTAAACAGCAAAGTTTTCATTCCCCGCTCACGATAATTGTGGCTGGCTTGAAGCAACGAAGTGGATTTACCTGCATTCATAGTTGAATAGTAAAAATAAAGCTTTGCCATTTCTGCTGGGTACTCCGGTGAAGGAATTGTATCTTAATCTTGCGGTGAGAATTCTATTCGGGAATTAATGTTCTGCATCCCTGCCCTTGATGGACCGTTTCGTGCAATGAGAATCATGCTCATCCTTTCAATCTGTTGTATTCTTATTGGCAGCACGAATGCAGAACCCCCTTCTCGCAAGTACTCCAATGTTGAACGATTGAAGTTGGAACGACTTACAGCAGTACATGAAAGTGTGACTGCCTTCAAGCAGAAACGCAGAGTGATTCCTCCGATCAAAGGTTTCAACGACTATAAGTGCATATTCCACGCACATGCAGAAGATTCAACCCACACTGGCGGCACTCTGCCTGAAATGTTGCAGGAAGCCAAAAAAGCTGGCATCCATGCCATCTTCCTGTCTGATCATTTTCGACCACCCAGAGATTTTATCGATGGCAGATGGCGGGGTATGAAGGATGGAGTGTTGTTTGTTCCGGGTTCGGAAGCGCGAGGCTTTCTCCTTTATCCATCGAAATCGATCTTGCCCCGTATGGACTTAAAAGCTGCTGAACTGGTTGAAACCGTTATCAACACGGAAGATGGACTGATCTTCCTGTCGCATATCGAAGAACGGCCTGAACATTCGATGGCTGGTTTAACTGGTCTGGAGATTTACAATCGCCACTGGGATGCCAAGCGGGATATGGCATCACTCCTGAGTGTTGCATTGAAACTGACCGATCCTCAATCACTGCAGGAACTGGAAAAGGCTCTGGAACTTTATCCCGATGAGTTGTTTGCATTTCAATGCGATTATCCAGATGTGTATCTCAAAAAATGGGATGCGGAAACATTGTCGAAGCGATTGACTGGTGTTGCTGCCAATGATTGTCATCATAATCAGATTATGCTCGTCAAAATACTGGATGAGAAGACGGTACTCCTGGGCACCAATGTCGATCTGGACAAGGATATGCGAAAGATCAGTGTCGAACTGCGGCCCGGACTGAAAAGCATGATGGCAGGAAAGAAACCTGGCGACATTGTAGCAAAGATCGATCTCGATCCCTATCACCGTTCATTCAAAAATAGTGCAACGCACATACTTGCCCCCTCTCTCGATGAAACAACATTAAGAAAGGCATTGAAAGCTGGGCATGTCTATGTCTCACACGATTGGATGTGCGATACAACTGGTTTTCAATTCACCCTGCAAAACGGTAAAGGGGAAATGCAAGCCATCATGGGTGATGAAACTAAATATACGCCTGGCAAACGGCTGGTGGCTGAATTGCCTGCACAAGCATTAGTTAGAATCATTCGCAATGGAAAAGAACTGCAGAAAGTGGAAGGCAAGGTTCAAATCAGCATCCCGATCGACCAGCCGGGTGTTTACCGTCTGGAAGCCTGGCTGAAGCTCGATGACGAATACAGGCCGTGGATATATTCGAACCCCATCTATGTGAAATAATCCACAGTCTGCATTGCAAGCCTTCAAAACTGCTTGACCTGAAAGCAGGCATCCATCACAATGGCAGTCTGCCTGTTCCCCGCCTTTTGAAGAAGTTATGCGAACAGTAGCCTTGTGCCTGCATTTGCTGTTTCTGAGCCAGTCGTTTGCTCAAAGCGTTTCTTTTGAGAGCGAAGTCGCTCCGATATTGAAGGCCAGGTGCATTCGCTGCCATAGCGGAGAGCATCCCAAAGGTGATCTCGATCTCAGCACCGAAAAAGGGTTACAACAGGGTGGCAGCAGCGGCAAAGTTGTTTCTGAATCTCGCGAACAGCCCGGCTTGCTATGGGAAATGGTCGAGCAAAAGCGAATGCCGCCCAAAGAACAGTTATCCGACAATGAACTACGCATTCTGAAAAACTGGCTGGAAAAAGGTTCACCATGGCGCGGACCTGCACTGCAAGTTGCTAGTAAGCCGACCGTTTCGCTTCGTGCTGGCAAAGATTGGTGGTCGCTCCAACCCATCAACAAAGTATCTCTTCCCACAGTTAAACAGCAGGCATGGATCAGAAACGAAATAGATCATTTCATTTTGCATCAATTGGAAAGTCGGGGGTTATCACCCTCAGCAGAAGCTGATCGCAGGACATACATTCGCAGAGTAACATTTGATATAACCGGATTACCACCCACGCCTTCGGAAATCGATGCCTTCGTTCGCGATACATCTGACCAAGCCTATGAAACACTGGTGGATCGCTTACTCGCTTCACCCAGATACGGCGAACGTTGGGGAAGGCACTGGCTGGATGTCGTTCGCTTTGCTGAAAGCCACGGCTACGAAACTAATGAGTTGAGGCGAAATGCCTGGCCATATCGCGATTGGGTCATTCGAGCGTTGAACGAAGACAAACCTTTTGACCGTTTTGTTCAGGAGCAACTCGCTGGAGATGTGGTCGCAGCGGGCGATCTTGCCAACGAGGTCGCCACCGGCTTTCTGGTGGGTGGTACACATGATGTAGTCGGCAATCAAACTCCAGAAGGCATGGCGCAACAAAGGCAGGATGATCTCTACGATATGGTTTCAACAACTGGCTCAGCCTTTTTGGGCCTTACGCTCAATTGTGCCCGCTGCCATGATCATAAGTTTGATCCCATTTCGCAGAAAGAATATTACAGCATGCAGTCATTTTTTGCTGGCGTTCAACATGGCGCACGCGATGTGGCCAACCCCGCCGTCAAACTGCAACTCGATAAACTGATGACTGAGCGAAAGTCGCTGAATCAGCATCTGATGGAATACAAAAAGCTGGTCAGCAACTCAGGCCCACCCAACAGTGTGCTGAATACCGAAGTGTTCGATGCTGTTCAAGCCCGCTTTGTACGGATGACTATCAACAAGACAAAAATCAATGATGAACCCTGCATTGATGAATTCGAAATTTATGCTGGTGATATCAATGTGGCTCATGTCTCCATGCGAGCCAAGCCCACCGCTTCATCCGAATATCCCAACTCCGACATCCATCGCATTGTCCATCTGAACGATGGCCTTCCCGGCAATAGCAAAAGCTGGATTTCCAATGAACCGGGCAAAGGCTGGCTGCAGATTGAATGGCCAACTCCCGTGGTGATTGACCGTATTGTTTGGGGCCGCGACCGGAACAATCAGTTCCAGGACAGGCTGGCAGTCAAATACCAATTGGAATCTTCCCTGGATGGTAGCAACTGGAAACTACTCTGTACTGAGGCTGATCGCATGAAACGGCCTGTTGCCAAAGATCAGCAGCAGCAGTCATATGAAATGAAATCTCACGAAGCAAAGTTAGCCAGTCTCAACACGAAAATACGCGACATGGAAAGCCAGTTACAGGTCTATTGCGGCGTATTTAAAAAGGCTGAGCCTGTTCACCTGCTGAAACGGGGCGATCCCATGATGAAACAGGAGGAAGTGCCTCCCTCCAGCATCGAAGCTTTGGGTATTCCTATCTCGATACAGAAGAATGCCACCGATCAGCAACGCAGACTGGCACTGGCGAACTGGATTGCAGACCGAAGAAACCCATTGCCTGCCCGCGTGATGGTCAATCGAGTCTGGCACTATCATTTCGGCACTGGCATCGTCAACACCCCCAGCGACTTTGGATTCAATGGCGGTAAGCCATCGCATCCGGAACTTCTCGATTGGCTGGCCTATCAATTTCATGAAAATCAAGGCAGGCTCAAGCCGCTGCATCGAATGATTGTGCTCTCCGCAACCTATCGCCAGTCTAGCCAACCCGATCAAGCTGCTGTAGCCCGGAACAGTTCCATTGATGCAGATAATCGCCTGCTCTGGAAAGCACCCCGGCGGCGATTGGAAGCGGAAGCCATCCGGGATACCATCCTCTCAGTCAGTGGGAACCTCGATCTAACCATGGGTGGGCCAGGCTACGATTTGTGGAAATACTCCAACTATGTTGTCGTCTTTGAACAGCAGAAGATGCTGCCAGCCAACGCATACCGCCGCATGGTTTATCAATTCAAACCGCGCACTCAGCAGGATTCAACTTTCGGTTCGTTCGATTGCCCCGATGGCACTTTGACCATGCCGAAACGCAACAGTTCTACAACTGCACTGCAGGCCTTGAATCTGCTGAACAGTCCATTCATGATCCAGCAAAGCAGTATCTTGGCGGGGCGGTTGAAAAAGAAGGCAGGAATGCAATCCGAAGCCCAGATGAAACTCGCATTCCGCCTAGCTTTGGGCAGACTGCCTACGCCGAAAGAAGAAGCAATCTGTCTGGCGATCATTCATGAGCATGGCCTGGAAGCATTTTGCCGGGCGCTTTTAAACAGCAACGAATTTATCTACATCGATTGATTGGGCGAATGTATGATCTTTCCGGATACTCGACAATTCATCCATCGCCGCCTTTTTCTGGGCAGCTTCAGTCACGGCCTGGCTGGTGTTGCATTGTTCGATCTACTCAAGCGTGCCCATGCGGATGATCAGAAAAGTCCCATCCGCCCTGTGATTGATTCCCAGCACCCACAATCAGCCCGGCAGCCACATTTCGCGCCCCGTGCCAAACGCATCCTGCATATCTTCTGTTCCGGCGCCTGCAGCCATCTCGATTCCTGGGATTACAAGCCTGCACTCGTGAAATACGATGGCAAGCCCATGCCCGGCACAGACAAGCTCGTCACCTTTCAGGGGGAGAATGGAGCAGTCAGCAAAAGTCCCTACACGTTTCGGCAACGAGGGCAGTCAGGCAAATACACTTCCGATCTGTTTCCACAGTTGGGTGAACTGGTCGATGAGATGTGCTTCATTCACTCGATGACGAGCAAGAGCAACACCCATGGGCCTGGAGAGAGTTTCGCGAACACGGGTTTCACTCTGGAAGGATTCCCTAGTGCAGGCTCCTGGGTTACCTATGCTCTGGGAACCGAAAATCAGAACCTGCCTGCCTTTGTCGCCATCCCTGATCCGCGCGGCATTCCACAAGTTGGCCCAGCAAACTGGAGCCAGGGGTTCCTGCCAGCCGTCTTTCAAGGCACAGCTTTCAATACCAGCCAGGCGATTCCCCATCTGTTCCCGCCCGAGAGCATCAGCAAACAAAACGATTTGGCCACCCGTGGGCTGATTCAGCAGTTGAACCAGCTTCACGCGGAAGATCGTCCGGGCGATTCAGCGCTGCATGCCCGCATCGCTTCGTATGAGCTGGCAGCCAGGCTGCAACTGAGTGCTCCCGAAGTGGCTGATCTGGGTACTGAACCAGCCTCGATCCAGAAGGCATATGGAGTGGATTCAGGCAATCCGTTGCTGGCAGGCTTTGCCCGTAACTGCATCCTGGCCCGGCGACTTCTCGAACGTGGCGTGCGCTATGTTCAGCTCTTTAACGGCGCCTATGCCATGGGCGAAGGGGTAGGTAACTGGGATGGCCACAAGCAGCTGAAAAAAGACTACGACCGCCATGGCCCGATTCTCGATCAGCCCGCTGCTGCACTTCTCAAAGATTTGAAAACCCGTGGTTTATTGAAAGATTCGCTGGTGATCTGGTCCACGGAATTTGGCCGCATGCCCACGTTTCAAAAAGGCGCTCAAGGCCGTGATCACAACCCCCACGGGTTCACCGTCTGGCTCGCCGGCGCCGGTGTCAAGAAGGCAATGAGTTACGGCGCTACCGATGAGTTCGGCCACAAGGCGGTTGAGAAAGTGACAACGGTCTACGACTTCTACGCAACCATCCTGCATATCCTGGGCCTGGATCACGAACGACTGACCTACTACCACAACGGCATCGAACGCCGACTAACCGACGTCCACGGCCATGTAATAAAAGATATTCTAGCGTAGTTTCTCCCCTCTCCCCTTTGTGGGAGAGGGGTTGGGGGTGGAGGGGAATGCGACCATGAGAAGCTTAAGGCCTCGCTACTTCCTCTCTTTCGCAAACTTCAAGAGCGCCTTCACTTCTTCACGATCAGCCAAGCCGCCGGTTGCATATAAATCACCAAAGACTTTCAAATGCCCAGGCGTATAGCTGGCATCCGGCGCAGTTGCAGTTTCACTCGGCTTGTGAATGGTACACTTCAGGAACGACCCCGCCTCCAGACAAGCTCCCACAGCAACAGCTTTGCCCGTGCCTGCTGCCCGCTTCCACTGTTCAATTTCCGCCATCGTCTTCTCGTGGTGATTGGCATCAATTCTAAGGTAGAGATAGCCATACGTGGGCTGCGAATACCTTTCGGTATGCTGGCCGGCACTGTCCGTAGTCATGCAACTGCGAGTAATACAACCCCAGATTTGCACCCACCGCGGATTGAGAGTATGCGGTTCGTGCACTACTTTCTCAACCACCACATACATCGGCGGCGGCCCACCTGCGGCACAGGCAGTAGAAACGGTTCCCAGCAATACTAGGACGGCAAGCGCAAATTGCAATCTCATGACCTGCTCCTTAACTCGAAGATGTTGCGGACATCTACTGAGTAGGGCGAGGGCTCGGAGTTAATAGTTAATTCTCCCCATTCATATCCGAAGGATCATTAAAAGAACAACACTCACCAAGCAAGGGTTGTTAAGTGTTTAATCAATTTTAGTGGAGGCGGCGGGAATCGAATGAGCAGAGCCCAGGTGCTAACCTACTGTCAGGTCAACAACTTACAACACTAAGGCAAAAGCTGTCAGCACACTGTCAGCATTTCCAGGACGCTGACTGGCTCAACCTGTCATCAATCGACAGCAGGCTGGCAAACGTCATCCTCCACTGGGATGGTCATTCTAACGCAACCATTTCAATCCTGGAACGACACTGTCACCACGATCACGCCAATCCTGCTTTCTACCCCATCATAGCCACCAAACTTCGAGAACTTCAGTTTAATCTCGATCAACTGATGGGCCAGAGCAGCCTACTAGATCCCTTATTCATCCCCGAGCTTGATGAAGCTCTTCGACAACTGCAGCAAGTGTTGCGGAGGGCGTCATCATGAACACCATAACCAATTCAGAGACAGGGGTGATGTATGGCCGACGACCAGCGGGATGTGGCGGCACTTCACGTTATTCAACACGAGATCGCAGAGGGACGAATTCGTGTGTATCGCAACGCTCTCAACCAGGCTTACGTGTATTGCGATCATCCCAGCTTTCCTGGACAGAACCTCCCCTTGTTCCATCGCGACTTTCGCGGGTGGCTTTGCCACTATGTATGGAGCCAGAAGCAGCTTCTACTTCACGAAAGAGAAGTCGACCGAATTCTGGAAGTTCTACGCGGCCAGTCAATGGAAACTCCGGTCGCCAAAGTTTGCGATCAAGCTTTACTACAACTTCTCGTCGAAGATCCTCTTCTTGCCCTGATTGTGGATTTCATGGAAGGGAAGACGGAAGTCGAATACTCCATGACGGAACTACTAAGGAGCCTCAAGATCCATGCGACCGAGCATGGTCAGCTCAAACGTATCTCATCACGATTTCCCGGCGGGGCAAATGTACTGAGCGGAAAACTAAAGGACATCAGTCCCTCGCTAGCCCTGTTTGGCATCACGGTCACGATCCGCCGGAGTAACGGAGCACGAGTGACACTGCAACCACGATTGGACGATACCTGTGGTGAATCGTCCACTGAATCGTCCGCACCTAACCACAACAAAACCAAGGGCTTAAGTCCTGTGGACGATAGAGCACTACGTCTTCAGGAATTGGCACTCCGCAAACAGAAAACATCCAATCCGGACTCAATCTAAGGACACATATCCCATGACAATGACACTGCAAGGCTCGAAAAAGACTCCACCAGATATCCTGCGATGGCTACCTGATCGCTGGGATCAATTCATCGGCAATCGTCAATTGAAACGTTACCTACAGAAGCTGCTCGTCAAGCTACGTAAGGAGTTTCGGCGGACCGGGAAGATTCCCGAGGTTAGCCGCCTCTGCTTCTTGGTGACAGGTGAATCAAGGAGTGGCAAGACGTCTCTAATCAAGCACTTCGTACGCAGTCTCACCTGCTCTGATTTCAACGACGAAACAATGGAACCCTGTAAGCGAACCTGTATTGCGTGCAGAGAACGACCGGAAAAATACGGTCTACATGGGCTCTTTGCCACTGCGGCAATTGGCCCAGGAAATATGCCAGTTCATTTGATGGTGGTGGACTGCACCAAGCTGCAGACACCCGATCAGCTACGAAAAGTGCTCATTGACGCAGGAGATTGGGACGATGGGCTACGCGTATTCTACTTCGACGAAGTTCATCGACTGATACACAAGCAGATGGAGGAGATGCTGCTCAAGGAGGTCGAGGAAAAGAACTTCCTCTGGTTCTTCTCCACCGCTAAGCCTCAGAACCTCGAAGACATGTTCCTCAACAGGCTCCTCAAGCTAAAGACGGAACTACCCGAATCGAAAGAGATGGAACATTGGCTCGTCGACCTCTGTGATCAGTGGGGCATCGCCTGGGAACCTGAAGCCATTCTTCGTGTGGTCGAAAAATGCAACCGTGTTCCGGGCACCGCACTTCACGCACTAGCCATGGCCGCTATGGATCCTGATATTGGACTTACCCTAGAACTGGTCGAGAACGAGTGGACGGTAAAGCTGGGTGAGTAGACATATCAGCCACCGACGGCATTTTCAAGCGTACGACCCAGTTTGGAGATGCCGTCATAAAACCTGCCTGTGCCTAGAGTCCATCTATTCGTCAACTACAGATTACGCCTTCAATCAATCGCAAACCCATCCATAAGAAACAGATTCGGTATCCGCTGCAAGCAAATCCACCTTGGTTGCTTAGGAGATTCCGATGCATTCAAACCCAGCACCAGTATCAGCACCAACTCAAAATGAACCTGGAGCAAGACCACAGCGTATTCAAGTGGTAAGAACCAATCCTGACATCAACCACCCTGAGTTTACCACTCTTCAGCATCTGGGGTACGATGGCACTACTCCTCCAGGTTCTCTTCAGCGAACTCTCGAAGCAGTCTTCCCGCTATTACGATCACAACACAAACAAGGCACGAGGTTCGCCAACCCTTGTGCTTTGGTTACAGCAACCACTCCTTCAACTGAGTTCATAGCTGCAGCACGACGCGAACAACATCGATGGTGGTCATGGCTCAACGAAGCCTTCTACTCATCAACACGTGTCAAGAGAATGATCAGACATATGGACTCCATTAGTCGGCAACTCCATTTCACGGGTGTGATGATCATCAACGGAAAACATGTCCGGCCCAATCAGTGGCCAGACTCACGGGATTCGCCTCAAGAAACATCGCCAGTTGGCCAAGTCTTCGGCAGGCTCACCGTGAAATCAGAACTTCAAGGAGGGTTCTGTCACTGCCAGTGCCACTGTGGAAAAACGACTGACGTCCATCGCAAACATCTGCGATCTGGAGGTACCAGTTCCTGTGGCTGCCTTCGAGCCGAATACGACCAGCGGCTCCAGGACAAAAAACTAACCAGAGCGTGGCTCCACTCGTAGAGTCGAGCGACCAGCAAGCCGCGATTCTGCCAGCGGGATATTAAGAAGGCACATTGCCACGAGAGTGGTGAGTGATCGACCTCTCGCTCAGCGAGACCCATGCAGGACTCAACCCGGAGAGTTTCCGGGTCCTGGAGGGGAAACGGTAGACACAACCCCGTAGACGAAAAAGAAGAAACTCCAAAAGAGACATCAACAACAGAACCAACAATCAGAACATCAACCACAGCAGGAACAAGAACATGGACACAGACAAACAGGACACACCAACCCCGGAACAAGAACCATCTACACCAACGAATCAACCCACCTGCAATCTGAACGTCAAAAGAATCCCCAGGAACGTCTGGCAACGAGCCCGGCAGAACGCTCTTTCCTCCAGCCTCTCCTTCAGGGAGTACATCATCGCCCTGTTAGAGCGGTCCGAAGCCCTGCCTCCTGCCCACAGATGAACAAAAACCTAGGTTCTTCTTGTCCCGCATGATTTCTTCATCCACAATACTCTTACCGAGGAACAACCCCTGTCCCAGATTCCTATGCAATATGAACGAAGCCGATACCTGCCGAAAGCTCGTTCGTCCCAAACTCGAAGCCGCTGGCTGGGAGGACGGGGGGAAGCACTTCTACAGCGAGCAAACTGCATTCACAGACGGCAGGATCATCGTGCCAGCGGGGAAGCCTCGTCGGCTCAAGAAGAAGTTCACCGACTTCCTGCTCCGCTACTCCCGTGACATCACCCTGGCAGTGGTCGAAGCCAAGTCGGACAAACGCCCCGCAGGCGACGGGCTCCAACAGGCCAAGGACTACGCCGACATCCTGGGTCTCAAGTTCGCCTACGCCACCAACGGCCACGAAATCATCGAGTACGACTTCTTCACCGCACTCGAACAACCCGTCGACCGATACCCCACACCCGAAGAACTCTGGTCACGCTATCAAAGAGGGCAAGGCCTCTCTCAGGCAACATCAAACGCCTTCCTGGCTCCGTTCTTCCATCAACCTGGTAAAGAACCCCGCTACTATCAGAAGATCGCCATCAACAGAGCGGTCGAAGCCATCCTGAACAAGAAACCCAGATGCCTTCTCACCCTGGCGACCGGCACCGGCAAGACGCTCGTCTCCTTTCAAATCTGCTGGAAGCTCTGGTCAGCAGGGTGGAACACTAAGGGCGAACCCCGCAAGCCACGCATCCTGTTCCTGGCCGACCGCAACATCCTGGTCGACGATCCAAAAGACAAAACCTTCGCTCCCTTCGGCGACGCCCGCTGGAAGATTGAGGGCGAAGCGATCAAGAGCCGGGAGATGTACTTCTCCATCTACCAGGCCATCGCCAAGGACGAACGACGCCCAGGTCTCTACAAGGAGTACGCACCCGACTTCTTCGACCTTATCGTCATCGACGAGTGCCACCGGGGCAGTGCCCGCGACGAGAGCAACTGGCGGGAAATCCTGGAACACTTCGAGCCAGCCTACCAACTGGGAATGACCGCCACCCCGCTGAGGGAAGACAACCGAGACACCTACACCTATTTCGGGAACCCGCTCTACACCTACAGTCTCAAGCAAGGCATCGAAGACGGTTTCCTGGCACCGTACCGGGTCCACCGTATCCTCACCACGGTCGATGCTGCTGGTTGGCGACCCAACAAAGGCCAGAAGGACACGCACGGCAGAGAAATCCCAGATGCCGAATACCACACCAAGGACTTCGAGCGAACCGGCGGCGTCTCGCTCCAAGCCCGCACCGAAGCCATTGCCAAGCACATCACCGACTTCCTCAAGAAAACCGACCGGCACAACAAGACCATCGTTTTCTGCGTCGACCAAGATCACGCCGACCAGATGAGGCGTGCCCTGCACAACCTCAACACCGACCTCATCGCCAAGATGCCGAAGGGCGAAACATACGTCGCGAGAGTCACCGCCGACGAGGGCGACATCGGTCGGGGCTTCCTGGGCAAGTTCCAAGACCCCGAAGAACGCTACCCGGTCATCCTCACGACGTCTCAGCTGCTCACCACAGGCGTCGACGCACCCACCTGCCAGAATGTCATCCTAGTCCGCACCATCGGCTCCATGTCCGAGTTCAAACAGATCATCGGTCGCGGCACCCGCGTCCGGGACGATCACGGCAAACTCTTCTTCAACATCCTCGACTATACTGGCTCAGCCACCAGACTCTTCGCCGACCCCGACTTCGACGGCGACCCCAGCCTGGTCAGCGAGGAAGAGATCAACGCCGAGGGCGAAGTAGTCGAAACGAAAGAGATCACTGCCGAGGAAGAAAACCCAGAAGCAGATGGCCCTAGTCAGCCCGAGTACGACGACGAAGTGCATGGGCCTCGCAAGTACTACGTACGAGGTGGCAAGGTCGACATCGACACCCACGTCACCTACGACCTGGACAGCGACGGCAGCAAACTCCGCACCGTCGAGATCACCCAGTACACCGCCGAGACCATCCGCACCCTCTACACCGATCCCGACGACCTCCGCAAGAAGTGGAGCGACTTCGAGCAACGGACAGCCATCGTCGAGATGCTCGAAGAGAAAGGGATCGACTTCAACGAACTTGCCGCTACCGCAGGCAACCCCGAAGCCGATCCGTACGACCTACTCTGCCACCTGGCCTACAACGCACCACTACTCACACGCAAGCAGCGAGCCGAGAAACTCCGCAAGGAGAAGAAGGACTTCTTCGACCAGTATGGCCCCGAAGCCAGGACGATCATCAACGACCTTCTGGACAAGTACGCCGAACACGGGACGAAAGAGTTCAGGATGCCCGAAGTCTTCGATGTCCCTCCAATCTCCAACCACGGCAACTTCAAAGAGATCGCCAGGAAGTTCGGCGGCACGGAAAAGCTCATGGAAGCGTTCTGTCAGCTTCAAACACATCTCTACGCAGCATAGGAGACGTCATGCGAGGCATGAGGAAAAACTTCGACATATCACAACTGCCCAACTACATGTCCTATTTCATAACAGGACGGAACAGAGGGTTCACGTACTTCTTGGTTTCCGACGACCTTTCCCTGGTGAAGATTGGGGGTACTAATGACTGGGAAATCGAGGGAGACACCTTTACTTTCGATGCAGACCAAAGAGTCAGTGCAATTAGACGTGGATGCCCAGTTCCCCTCCGTCTAGCCGCTATGGTATCTGGCGTTCCGTACGGAAATGAAGGTGCATTCCACAGGTACTTTAAGAGCTACCGTTACAGCCGTGAGTGGTATTGGTGTCTCGACGCCCTCGAGGAGTACATCGAAAAAATAGCAGCATACTCCGAGAAGATGGACAAATATCTGTCCGACAACGATGATTACCAGCGACAAGAGAAAGAAGCAGCAGCTCAAGATCGACCGTTTAACTTACCTATGCCCATCATGCCTCTCCAAATACCGGTACTCGATTTTGGCACGCCACCTCCACCTCCCAAGGCGATCCCAACGGGTTGGACATTGCAACTCCCCTAGAATCACCACATGTGCCTAAGGCCTATCTTTCAGAAGTGGTAAGAAACAAGCCTGGAATAATTCATCAGTGTGTGAGGAGCATATGGGCGAGTATTCACTAGGTCTCGACTGGATCAGCAGTTCCGAAGGATGGGCGGTAGCAGCTATAAGTCAGCGAAATGGCTCGCTGAACATATCTCTCGTTCGAATCCCCGCCCAAGGTGAGTCTTCGCCCATTATCAAGTCCGCTACTCGCATTATTCTAGACGCACCTATCGGACTTCCAACCGACTCAGAGGAAGGCTGCAGACTCCGCCCCTGTGACGAGGGAGCCAGAAAATGGATCGGTCCTGCCCTACGATCCTCGGTCTTTGCAGTCCCATACGAACCTGAACTTATCGAGTGGCAACGGCGACGCGAGGGACAACAGAAGCAAAGACTCGGACATTTCCGTGGGCTTCTACCAGCTATTTATTCGGCGACTCAGATCCTAAACCATCACGGCCAAGTTCTGGAGTCACATCCTGAGCTCTGCTTTGCCGCACTTGCGGGGAAACAACTGCCTTCCTCGGCATCGAAGAAGACTTTGCTGGGAACGCTGGCACGGCTCGCAATTCTGAGAAGACACGCCATCGATATACCACTCGAACAAATTGAGGCACAAGGGAGAGTGCCTACAGACAACTTCATCGACGCGGTATCTATGGCCTTGATCGCACACGCATGGGCCAGGAACGAGGACTTATCGGTTATCACAAACACTGAAGGTAAGCCCATAAGCTGGCACGGCAAATCCAAACCAACAACGAGCCTGATGGTGCTCCCCGCCAACTACCTTGACACACGGACGACCGGTTCATTCACACCAGCCGAGATCGTGGCCCTAGCCGACGAATGGAATGGATAACCGATGGCTGAAAACAAAAAAAAGAAAGCAGACACCCCTCTAACAACCGCCCAGCGTCTCGGCAGCCTGGTCAAGTCCGCACGCGACCTCATGCGGAAGGACAAGGGTCTCAATGGCGACCTCGACCGCCTGCCGATGCTCACCTGGCTCCTCTTCCTTAAGTTCCTCGACGACAAGGAAAGCATCCAGGAAGAGCGAGCCAAGGCTAAGAAGGATCGCTTCCGCCCGATCATCGAACAGCCCTACCGCTGGAGAGACTGGGCCGCGAAGGAAGACGGTATCAGCGGCGACGCTCTCCGATCTTTCATCAACAATGAGGAAGCAGTCCGTGCCGACGGTACCAAAGGCACCGGACTGATCGCCTATCTTCGCAGTCTTCAGGGCAGTAACGGCGATGACCGGCGAGACGTAGTTGCATCCGTCTTCGCTGGCGTCACCAACCGCATGGAGTCGGGATACCTGCTCCGCGACATCGTCAACAAGATCAACGACATCCACTTCGACTCAACCGAGGAAATCCACACCCTGGGCCACCTCTACGAGTCCATGCTCAAGGAGATGCGAGACGCCGCTGGAGACTCTGGCGAGTTCTACACACCCAGGGCAGTTGTCCGCTTCATGATCGAGGTCACCGCACCCAAGCTCAGTGAAACCATTCTCGATCCTGCCTGCGGAACAGGGGGCTTTCTCGTCGAAGCCTACCAGTACCTGGAGAAGCAGTGCAAGACGGTCCAAGACCGGCGAACACTTCAAGAGAAGAGCATCCACGGTGGTGAAGCCAAGCCGCTACCCTACATGCTGTGCCAGATGAACCTGCTGCTCCACGGTCTTGAAGCCCCACACATCACCCGGGGCAACAGCCTCGACCAGAAACTCACCGAGATCAAGGACTCCGACCGGGTCGACATCATCCTGACGAATCCACCCTTTGGCGGCGAAGAAGAAAAGGGTATCCAGGGGAACTTCCCCGAAGACAAGCAGACATCAGAAACGGCCTTGCTATTCCTCCAACTCATCATGAGAAAACTACGTGCCACACCAACCCAGGGCCGAGCCGGAGTGGTCGTACCGAACGGCACACTCTTCGGCGAAGGTGTCTGTGGCCGCATCAAGCAGGAGTTGCTCACCAAGTTCAACCTGCACACCATCATCCGTCTGCCAAACGGCGTCTTCGCCCCTTATACTAGCATCCCCACGAACCTGCTCTTCTTTGACCGCACTGGCCCAACCAAGCACGTCTGGTACTACGAGCAGCCGCTCCCCGAAGGGAAGAAGAACTACACTAAGACTGCCCCCATCCAGTTTGAGGAGTTCGCCGACTGTCTCAAGTGGTGGAACAAACGCAAGGAGAACGACCAGGCCTGGAAGGTACCCGTCGACAAGATCATCGAGAACAACTGCAATCTCGACATCAAGAACCCGAATGCCAAGGACGACTTCGAGCACCTGCCCCCGGAGCAACTAGCAGACGACATCCTTCAGAAGGAACTCCGCATCGCCGAGATCATGAAGGAGATCAAGGAACTTCTGGGGAAGAAGCCATGAGCAAGTCGAAGCTGACTCCCCGTGCCGAATACGCCAAGCTCCTGGGCGAAATCAAATCTCGCATCCAGACTTCGCAGACACGAGCAGTGCTGTCTGTCAACGCTGAGCTCGTCCGCCTCTACTGGGACATCGGTCGGATTCTGGATGATCGCCAGATAAAAGAGGGGTACGGCACCGGTGTCATTCCAAGGCTTGCGAAAGACATCCGGAATGAACTGCCCGAAGTCAAAGGCTTCTCCGAACGGAACATCGATAGCATGCTCCGCTTCCACCGAGCCTACCCCCAACCCGAGGGACTTTCGCAACAGGCTGTTGCGAAACTGACCTCGCCCCAGGTTTCGCAGCTGCCTGCTGCGAAAGATCAGAAGGCCACGATTTCGCCACAATCTGTGGCAAACATAGCCGAATCCCTCCTCTGGCTGATCCCCTGGGGGCACCACACAGTATTGCTGAGCAAGGTCAAAGACCTTAACCACCGACTCTGGTACATGCAGCAGACCCTGCACCATGGCTGGAGCCGCAACGTCCTGGGCCTGATGATCGACAACCAATCTCACCAACGTCAGGGTAACGCGATCACCAACTTCCCTGAACGTCTGCCCCCAGCACAGTCCGACCTGGTCGTCCAGTCGCTCAAAGACCCCTACATCTTCGACTTCCTCACGCTCACCGAGCCGTTCCTAGAACGGGAACTCGAAACCAACCTGCTTCGCCACCTCGAAAAGTTCCTGCTCGAACTCGGCAAGGGATTCGCCTTCGTCGGCAGACAATACCACATCGACGTCGGCGACGATGATGACTTCTACATCGACCTCCTCTTCTACCACCTGCACCTCCGTTGCTTCGTCGTCATCGACCTGAAGACGGGAGCCTTCAAGCCGGAGTACGCGGGCAAGATGAACTTCTACCTCAGTGTGGTAGACGACAAGCTCCGCCACGCTCAGGACGCCCCCAGCATCGGCCTCATCCTCTGCCAGGATCGAAACCGCGTCGTGGCCGAATATGCTCTTCGTGGGATGAACAAACCCATCGGCATCTCGGAATACCAGGTGACACGAGCACTGCCAAAAGAACTAGCCTCCAGCCTGCCCACCATCGAAGCTATCGAAGCAGAACTGGCGGAGACTCCGAAAGCAGAACCGAAGCAAACACGCAAGCCTCGCAAGAAAGGGGGCAAGCGATGAGCCAATGGCCCACAGTGCCACTAGGGGAAGTGATCACGCACAGGAAGGAGTTCATCCAGATCAACGAGCTGGAAACTTACAAACGATGCCGTGTTCAACTTCACGCTCAGGGTGTCGTCCTTCGTGATCAGGTCGCAGGAACTGAGATCAAGACCAAGAAGCAGCAGGTCTGCCGGGCTGAGGAGTTCCTGGTAGCCGAAATCGACGCCAAACTTGGCGGGTACGGTATTGTGCCACCTGACCTTGAGGGAGCCATCGTCAGCAGCCACTACTTCCTCTTTGGGATCAACGAGGACAAGATCGACCGACGCTTCCTTGGCTACTACGTTCGTACACCTGCCTTTCACAAACAGGTAGCGGCACAAGGGTCAACTAACTACGCAGCTATTCGACCTAGTCATGTGCTTAGTTACTCAATCCCACTGCCAACCCTAACCGAACAACGCCGATTGGTCGAACGCATCGACGCCCTGGCTACCAAGATCGAGGAGGCGAAGGGGCTACGGTGTAAAGCATCGCATGCAACAGGGTGGTTAGTCGAGACTGCCCTTGATAGTATTTTCGAGAAAGCAGCGGCCAACCAGCGTTGGCCGAGAGTGCCTCTACGAGATGCAGCTACCATCAATCGAGGGAAGTTCGCTCATAGACCTCGAAATGAGCCTCGCTTCTATGGAGGCGACATCCCGTTTATTCAGATCGGTGAAATATCCGCCTCACGGCAGTACATCCGTCAGTTCAGCCAAACTCTAAACGAACAGGGACTCCATATCAGCCGTAAGTTCCCAAAAGGGACAGTAGTCATCGCGATCACAGGAGCCACGATAGGCGTCACCGGTATCCTTGACTTCGATTCCTGCTTTCCAGACAGCATCGTTGGTATTCAACCGAAGCAAGGCGTGTCGACGAGTGAGTACATCTATTGGGCCGTCGAGTACGAGAAGCATAAAGCCCTTTCTCAAGCTACACAGACCACGCAACCCAACATCAACCTTCAAAAGCTTGACTCCCTCACCATTCCCTTACCTACCGAAGTCGATCAAAGGAAGTTTGTAGAGCACATAGGGACAATCCGATCAAAATCCGATGCTCTCAAAGACCATCAACGAGAGATCCAAACTGAGCTCAACGCCATGCTCCCGGCTATCCTTGACCGTGCCTTCCGGGGAGAGCTGTGATGCCGAACACAGAACGGACAAGCGAAAAAGAGTGGAGCAACCTACTCCAGCCACGCCTTGACAAAGCCCTTCTCAAGAACATCGAGGGCGAATGGACTCTCCGAGCCTGTGCTGGTGAGAAGCTCACCTACGCTCATGAAGTTTCACGCTACCACGCCGATGACACCGAGAAACGCTATAGCTCCAAGTACGAAACCGACCTTCTGCTCTACGACACCAACGAGCAAGGTGACTGGATACCAAGAGTCGTCATCGAACTAAAACTAGCTGGGATCACGACCCATGATGCGTTGACCTACAGTACGAAAGCCTCAACACATAAGCACGTTCATCCCTACCTGCGATACGGAATCCTCGTCGGTAACTTCGACACAGCACTTCCAGGCAGGCTTATCAGGCACGGCACCTACTTCGACTTCATGATAGTCTGGCCCGCTGAGCACCCGAGCAAGCGAGAGTGGTCAGACTTCGTCGGCGTACTAATCGAGGAAGCTCAAGCCTCACGCTGCCTGCAAAGCCTCCTCACAGAAAGTCGACAGCGGCAGCGGAAACGATACCAAATCCTCCATCGTCCCCTAAGACTCAAGTAGCCTGCTCAAAATTGATATCGAAAGGGTCGTCATGCCAAAGGTCACTCTCTCCAAAGAAATGCACGAGCGTGTCACGCAGTTCAAAAACCTCGTCGAAGCGGTCGCTCAGGCTGAGCTTGACATCGATACCTGTACAGAGGTTATCCTTCAGCGTGGGATCGATCTCATGCTGAGCGAACTGCTTGGCCAGGTGGGCGAGGAAGCTCTGCTGACAACGGTTCAGAAGCTAGGCTCGCGACATCCTGCCCAGGTCTACAACTTCATCGCTGAGGTGTGGAAGATTGGAGTGGATGAAGAGAAGCAGGAGCAGCTTCGTAACCGGTTTGGGTTCCACGCAACCATGAAGCAGCCAGAGCCAGAAGAGTGAGTCAAACATCATGCACACTACTCGCGTGTCTATACAGATTCCTCTGGACGAGAAAAGCTACCTCGACCGCCAGTGTCCTTCCAGAGAGTGCCTTGCCAACTTCAAGGTTCTATTTGAGGACTGGCGAGACAAGGTTCAGGACGCCGTTGTGTACTGTCCCATCTGTCGCCACCAGGCAGAGGCAACAGAATGGAACACCCCGGCACAAGTTCGTCACATCCGTCGTGTCGCAAAGCGGCACGCCCACAAGATAGCCAACCAAGCTCTCCAAAAGATGGCTCGCGACTTCAATGCCAGGCAACCACGTGGTGGGCTGATCACAGCATCAATGTCCTTCCGCCCAGGGCCACTCCCCATCATGAGCCTTCCGAAACCGGAGGAGGCTCTACGACAGGACTTCGCGTGTGAATCATGTCAGTGTCGATACAGTTCCCTGGGAGCCGCCTTCTTTTGTCCTGCCTGTGGACACAACTCCGCTTCCAGCATGTTCGCTGCTGCAATACGTTCCGTTCGAGTCTGCCTAACAAACCTAGATCAGATCAGTGACGCTCTCAAGGCCCAAGGTGACAGAGACGCAGCATCCGACGCGGAAAGACTCATACTTGAGAACGGCCTTACCAAGCTCGTCGCTTCCTTCCAACGTTTCGCGGAGGCAACCTTTCAACGCCTACCCAACGCCTCAGGCTTCAAAGTGGGGAAGAACTTATTCCAGCGGCTTGGGGACTCCAGTGCACTCTGGCGAGACGCAACAGGGAAAGGCTACGAAGACATCCTCGACACCGGAGAGATGGCCGACCTGGTGATCTTCTTTCAACAACGCCACCTGCTTTCTCACAAGGAAGGCATCGTGGACCAGGAGTACATCGACAAATCAAATGACCAGACGTACTCCATTGGGCAGAAGCTGGTCATCAAAAGAACGGCTGTCCACCGGCTCGCAGACCTTCTGGAGAAACTATCGACCAGCCTGCACCAACTGGTGCCCAGAGCGGTGATGTCACCCAACCAAAAATATGCAACAAGTATTCAGCAGGAACATCAAGAACCGAGGAGGGTTATGTGAATCACCCTGAAGTAAGACTTTTGCAGGCGATCAAGCTGTGTCAGTCGTGTGTGGCTGAGAACATAAGACGCAACGACCCGGCAAAGAGGTTCTATAACCCGCGTACTTTGTACCGTTTTGTCCTAGAACATGGCCGCTTCTTTCTTCCTCAAGCTCTGCCACGTCGCCCTGGGTTTCGTGTTATGCGAGCGAAAGCCTGCTTCTTCAACAGCATGCGAATGGCCGTCAATCACGATCTAATCTATGTAGAAGGTCTGGCCTCAAGAGGAAATGAACCAGATCTTCCTATCCACCACGGCTGGTGCACTGATGTATCCGGAAACGTGCTGGAGTTTACCTGGAAGGAACCTGGCTGTGCCTACCTCGGAGTTCCTTTCCGCCTTGAATACGTCAAACAAAGATGGGCAGCCATAGTGGCATCGTCTGAGCCTGAATTCGATACCCTTATCACGTACAAGAACAAACACTTCAAGCCACCTGGCCCCGTCAACATTTGGAAACACCCTATATACCGTTCACTGAACAAGAAACCCTCCCTAAAACTTTCGACGTAGAGCCAAGCACTCAGCCGAACCACTAACCAGACCAACGGTCATACTTCCAATAGTCTGGAGCTAGCAATGACGACAACGGATCTCCTACAAAAGATCGAACGGCTCAAGCTCATTTTGGTCCAGCGAGCCACAGGCGAAGGCGAACAGCCCGAAGAGTATGTCAAGCTGCGACGTGAGTTGCTGAACGAGTCCAAAGCCAAGGACAAACTCCCAGGCTTCCTCTCGTTCTGCACCACCATGGCTGAGTTCTGGAGCCACATCAAAGGGTCCTTTCCTTCTTACCAAGAACGCAGGGACTACCTGAGGGACCAGTTCTTTCCGGTCATCAACAAGCTCGAATCAGAGAGTACATCCCCCGCTGACCAAGCAATCACCTCAGTGCTCACCAAGGTCGACTCCGAGCATGTACGAGAAGCATGGCAAAAAGCCTTAGAGCGTCGCGAGTCCGATCCTGATGGAGCGATCACCTCAGCACGAACCCTCATCGAAGCCGTCTGTAAGCACGTTCTCGATAACACGAACGTCACGTACCAAGACGACTGGCATCTGAACGACCTCTACAAGGAAACGGCGAAGCAACTCAAGCTCTCTCCGAGCCAACACATCGAGGATATCTTCAAACAGATCCTCAGCGGATGCCACAGCGTGATCCAGGGAATGGCCGGACTCCGTAACCGACTCAGCGATGCTCACGGCAAGGGGAAGACCGGGAGTAAACCAAAGTCTCGACACGCAGAACTCGCGGTGAACCTGGCAGGCACGATGGCGACCTTTCTTATCGCGACATGGGAAGCACGAAGCGAGCAGTCAACATAGCAGGAGAAATCAGTCATGACCGACAAGGACCGGTACCAAGTAATAGGGGAGCTCTGGTCTCATACGAGAGGCACTGAAGAAGACTTCGGCACGCTGGTGTACGACCGAAAAGAGGACAAGCTTCTCATCGACAGGATGCACTCTCCTGGAATGTACCAAACTGGTGGCACTAGTTCGAGCTACAGCCCAGCAGAAGACTATCTGGGTCCGGGCAGCACGTATAGCGAGAAGGGAATAAAGCTTCTCAAGGACTACCTCGGCTCAAACCCTCCCAAGAAAGACGAGATCGCATCCATCCTAGGAAGGCTGCTGTCTGACTAGGGCGACTCGACACAGATGACGCAAGTGGTTTCAATTCAACCATCGTCCTCGAATGCTTAATTAGCGATTCGAGCCGATCCCGCTTGACATCATCACCTGTACATAGGCTATCCTTGGGAAACAAAAGCAGGGTGATTCATGGGCCACCAACGCCTGGGTGAGATCCCCAAGACCAAGAAGTGGAAGTCCGTCGTCTCGATGATCACGGGCAGCGGGAAGGGTGCGTCAAAGGGGGGATCGATTGGCTCGACTGTCGGGAGCGTCTCAGACGTCGCG
Organism: Planctomycetia bacterium; assembly: GCA_016795155.1. NCBI lineage: Bacteria > Pseudomonadati > Planctomycetota > Planctomycetia > Planctomycetia bacterium. The sequence continues at coordinate 141,625 of JAEUIE010000015.1, forward strand.
TGCGAGATCCTCTCAGCCGCGGAAGGCGGGTTCGTCGAAGTCAAAAATGACAGCGGATTCTGTCACACACTATACCTCCTTACTCAACTGGTCCTGGCCGCCCGGCAGGACGACTGGCAGACAAGACTTTCCGGCTTAGGGATCACTCTGGGCACGGATGCCACTGTCTTCGATCTGACTGGTGAACTCCATCGGGCTATCGAACTGTATCGCCGGAAACACCGTGGGTCAGTCACGATTGGCGAGATGGCTCAGCAGGCGGCAGGCGAAGCTCTAACTTACCTCGCCAAGGATGCCGCCATTACCCTGTTCGGCTCTGGTCGAAACGAACTCCAAACGGCCATCAAAAGGCTATCAACCAAAGCCGGGTTCTCCGATCTCGCACAGCGGTTTTTCGGCAACTTCACCGCTCGCTACCTCGACTTCTACATCAGCAAGATTCTCCCGAAGCAGGCAGGCAATAAGGGGTTCGAATCCGCTGGCGACTTCAACGACTTCAAGCAAGCCCTTTTCGACCACTGTCACCAGTCTTCCCGTATCGTCCACGACTTCTGCGGCCAGTGGTACTCCAAGACAGAATGGGAAAGGGGAATCGACCAGCACAATATCACGGGCCTGGTCCGGCACGCACTCGACAAGATCCGCGAAGAGCTGAAGAAGCAAAGGGAGGACGTGGCATGAGCCGTCCTCGCTTGTTCGTCTGTAATGGTGTAAGCCTTCCCCAGTCGGACCCCTTACGGGCCGGAAGACACGTCGTACCGCTTGCCACTCGTGGCCGGAAGACCAACGTCAACCTCAAGATCGAGAACGTGACCGACGCATTCAGTCGTCAGGTGAACGATCGCCTCCAAGACCTTCTTGAGATCGCCACTTTCGTGTACGTCGCAGACTCTGCCACAGAACGGAGCGGCAAGTGGCAAGCCGACGAGTCTCAGGAGCCATGGGAACGTGATCTCCGTTTTGTCATTCCGGTCCGCGACCTCGATTTTTGGACCAAGACGACTGTCTCCGATCTGTTGTCCGAGACCCTTAGCTTCCTGTCGAACGACGAGTACAACTTCGACTTTCGGCCCATGCCCAGTCGGATCGCACAGCAAGAGTACTTTGACTCAATAGATGACCATAACTGGCCACTAAACGACGTTGATCGAGTCATCCTATTCTCCGGCGGTCTCGACTCCTTGGCCGGAGCCGTTCAGACAGCTGGCGAGGGCAAGAACCTGCTGTTGGTGAGCCACAGGCCGGTGACCACACAAGGAAGCCGACAGAGAGAGTTGTTCACCCAGCTGAAGGCAGCCTTTCCGCAGGTGAAGATGGTACACATCCCGGTGGAGATTAATAAGAATCAGAACCTGAAGGGCGACTACTTCCAGCGTACACGATCATTCCTTTTCTCTGCCCTCGGTGCTGTCGTCGCCTCCACAGTAGGGGCAGGCGGCATCCGGTTCTTCGAAAACGGTGTCGTAAGCCTAAACCTACCCGTGGCAGGCGAAACCATTGGGGCCCGAGCATCACGGACTACACACCCGATCTCGCTGCACCTCTTCTCGAAACTATTCGAGCTAGTACTTGGCCGTCAGGTGGCGGTGGACAACCCGTTCATCCACCTGACGAAGGGTGAGGTCCTTGACAAGATCGTCCAGTGCGGACGGCAGCATCTTATCAGCTATACCTGCTCATGTGCTCATCAGGGCTATGGTCAAACCCGGCTCAGCCTGCATTGCGGCACCTGCAGTCAGTGTATTGATCGACGATTCGCCATATTGTCTCGCAAGTTAAACGAGTTCGACCCCGAGCGAGATTACAGGACAGATGTGTTCTGCGGGCAGCGAGGGGAGGGATACCAACAAAACATGGCGGTCAACTATGTCGCCCACGCTGACGCTCTACACCAGATGACCCCTGACCAGATCGCCGCCGCGTACAACATGGAGCTTTCGCGAGCAGTACGCCACGCTCAGCGTCGGGACGACGAGGCACAGTGCCTCATCGACATGTACAAGAGGCACGCGAAATCGGTGTGCGACGTCCTGGAAGAGCAGATCAAGAGGGAAGCCAAACAGTTCGTGAATGGCGGATTACCGGTCACCAGCCTGTTACGTCTAGTCACTAGTGGGGAGCACCATCGCCCCTCGTGGATCAAGTTCGCAGACCGCATAGGAAAGGTGCTACAAGCTGGACTGCCGACCGCATGTCGCAAGCAGAAGCCGAAAACCGAGCCCGACCTGCAACCCATTTGTGATGGCTTACTGAGAGGAGCCGACGAAGCCCTCCAAAGGGAATACCCCTACATGCAATGGGCGTGGGGGATGACTAAGCCCGACTGGTCTTCCGAACCACATCGCCTATGGGTGGAGCTCAAATACGTTCGGAGAACCGCGAGTGCAGCATCCATTGGCGAAGCCATCGCTGCTGACATTACCCGCTATGGTGACAACGGTCAGCGGGTGCTATTCCTGGTGTACGACCCCGATCATCTCATCCCCGATGACGCCCAATTCAAGGGACAGATCAACCGCGAAGGCGTACATACCATCATCATCCGTTGACCAAAGCTCGTTCCACATATAGGGACTAGTGGCTGGAGTATCGTCAGTGTCTGGCGATATTGGGTTCGTTGGACATCCTGCCTTAGGAGCTTCCCTTGTCCCACAACCTCGCCACCACCAACGACAAACCAGCCATGATGTACACGGGCGAAGTCCCCTGGCATCAACTCGGCACCAAGCTCGACAAGCCACCCACTGCCAAAGAAGCCATTCAAGCAGCAGGCCTGAACTACCAGGTCGACCTCGTACGCATCGCCACGCTGGTAGGACAACCAGTCGACCAACGACGTGCTACTGTGAGAGACGACACCAAGCAAGTCCTGGGCATCGTCGGCAACAGTTACATTCCAGTCCAGAACCACCAGGCCTTCGGGTTTCTCGACGCCGTCGTCGCAGAAGGCAATCTCCAGTATCACACCGCCGGGGCACTGGGCAAGGGCGAACGAATCTGGCTCCTGGCTGAACTGCCCAACCAGATCAGGATCAAACAAAGCGACGAGACCGTCGACAAGTTCCTGCTCCTGACCAACTCTCATGACGGCTCATCGGCACTTCGGGTCTACTTCACACCGATCCGTGTAGTCTGCCAGAACACCTTAAACCTGGCTGAGACCAAGTCCATGGGCCAAGGTGTCTCCATCCGTCACATGGGCAACCTGCACGCGAAGATCAAGGAAGCCCAACGAGTCCTCGGATTGGCCCACTGTTTCTACGACGACGCCGAGGCCAAGATCAACTTCCTGGCCGACCATTACCCTACCAAGGCCCAGGCCGAGAACTACTTCAAGCTCTTGTATCCCGATCCCGCTACCGGTGACAGCACACGGACAAACAACATCCGCACCGAACTGATGCGGTTGTTCGAGCAGGGCATCGGGCACGATCAGCAAGCAATTCGAGGTACGACCTGGGCTGCCTACAACGCTGTCACCGAATGGGTGGATCATCACCGACCCACCCGCAACGCCCTACCTGAACTGCGAGCGAACAATCGACTCAAGTCTGCTTGGTTCGGATCAGGGGCCAAGCTGAAAGCCAAGGCATGGGAATCTGCCCTCGAACTGGCAACCATAGGTTAACGATCATCACCACTCTCCGTAATCACGGCCCTTTTGCTCAGGGTCGTATTGCGTTGATGGCAGGGGTATTCCTTCCATGAGCACCTACCGCACCATGAAAGGAACCGTCCATGATTCGAGCCAACGTCGGCCTCAGTCGCAAGATTACCCGCGAGTACCAATCCACCGGCTACAGCATCAACATCGAGGGCGACGTAGCCGTGTCGGCAGACGATACCGAAGCTACTCTCGCCAAAGTAGCCGAACTCTTCCACCTGGCTGAAGAAGCACTGAACGTCGAGATCGACCGCGATCAGGGCGAGCAAGCCATCGGGAATCGCGACAAACCAACCGCGATCACGAAAACTAATATGAACGACCGCCATGCGGACGACGGGAATTCTTCACCTGCCAAGACCACTCAGGAACGGACTCCCATCAACGGCACGGATGCCATCACCAACAAGCAGGCTCAATACCTGCTCATGCTGGGCAAGCGGCAGCGAATCTCCACGGCACAGATGGAAGACAAGATCGAACAACTGCTACGTCGCCGTTGCAGCGTCTACGATCTGACCAAGCGTGAAGCCGGTCAACTCATCGACACGCTGGCACCATCGACCAACGGTCGAACAGCCACCCGCCGTTAACTTTCGATGTAAGACCAGTCAGGAGGATCACGCCCATGAGCCGACCGCACTGGTCTTACTCACAAATCGCTTGTTTCCAGCGATGCCCACTCCAGTACTACTTTCGATACATCGCAGGCATTCCACGAACTACGATCCCTGCCAACATGGTGCTGGGAACAGCAGTCCACGCCGGGTTGGCCACGTATCACCGTGCCATCATGCACGAGCATGAGATTCCGTTCTCCAAAGTGGAAACCACCTACCTCGACAGCTGGCAAACCCAGGCTGACAACAACCTCATCGAATACACACCCAAGCACACACGAGAGGAACTTCAAGAACTGGGGCTGACACTGCTTCGTCAGTATGCAGCCGAAGAGCCACCGACGAACGTCCGATCTGTCGAGAAGCCTCTCTACGTTCCCCTCCAGACAAGCACTGGCTACATCCTCGAAAAACCACTCCTCACCATCGCTGATCTCATCACCGATTCGGATGATGGGCTCGTCGTCAACGAGTTCAAGACCAGTTCACGAACTTACAGCAACATGGAAGTCGAGCAGTCGCTCCAAGCAAGTTGCTACATCCACGCAGGGGAGGATACCTGGGCCCTGCCAACCTCAGTTCGGTTCATCATCTTCGTCAAAACCAAACAGCCGAAGATTCAAAGATTGGATACTATCCGTGATGCCAACAATTCCACTCGCGTGGGCGACATCGTCCAAGGCATCGAGCGAGCCATCCGGGTTGATGCTTTCTATCCCAACGAATCGCCGATGAACTGTACCAGTTGTAGCTACCGCCAGCCGTGCCGGGAGTGGGGTAAACAAGAAGCTACCAAGCTCGAACTGCTCCAGTTCAGCACCAACGGATGCCACTGATGCTGACCGAACTCCATCAGAAGTCAGGCAATATGTGCCAGCAGGCACGTGACGGACTGCAACGATGCCCGATGATCGCCCGCACAGACAGCGAAGACGTCATCACTGGTCATCTGGTCCATGCTCTCCGCCTGCTGAACCCAACCTGGTGGGTTCCTGACCTACTCAACCGTGGGTTACAGGCCCCCCGATTCCGTCGCCAGTACTTCCGCAACTTTAAAATCGAACCGTGGGTCAACAAGCCACGCTTCCCACGCAATCTTGTCCCCTGGAACGAGGGATCAACGCAGGTAGACTTCTGCATCACCTGGGAAAATCCCGCCACCACGATCTACGTCGAGATGAAGTACGGCTCAGATCTTTCCAGCCGAACCTCGGGAAACTACGGCCAACACAACTATCCCGCTGACCAACTCATCCGCAACATCCGAGTCGGGCTCCTGGAGTGTGGCTACTTCACGACTGATGAACTCTTCAGTCAAACCACTCGCGACTTTGCCGTCCTTGTGATCAGTCCCCGAGAACATCACCAACTGGTCACCAAGTACAGGAAAGATCAGCAACTCCTGAACTCCATACCTCATTCCGAGAAGATCACGTCACTTCCCATCAGGCCCTTTGTGGGTGAACTGAGCTATCTCGACTTCGTTCGTATCCTACGCCAACAGCAACCACAATTCACGAAAACCGAGAGGAAGGTAATCGACCAATTCGCCGACTACCTGGGCTTCAAACAGTCCACCACACCTCAGTTCAGGTTGCCGACCGAGTATACCATCGACAAAGGTCAAATCAGCCTTCCCGTACTCCAAACACTCCCCGCCACAAATAGAAACGTTACCTCTGAAGAGAATCTCACCACGACGACGGGAATCTGAGGAGCTCAACATGCGAAGACGCTGGGCACCTAGCGACATCACCAGCCTGGTGACACGATACACCAAGGAAGGCCCCAAGAAACTGGCCATCGAACTAGGCCGCAGTGTGAACGCGATCAGCAGCCAAGCTCGTCGTTATGGTCAAAAGACTCCTCGACGGGCCTATTCTCATGCCGACAGCACCATGTCATATGAAGACCTGCTCGGCCCTCAACCTCAACTGTCCCACAGCTGACAGTCACTGTCATTATCATCGCACGAGTATCAAGTAGCACAGGGAGCACGACTTCATGGTGAAGCGTATCGCTGCTGCGGACGCTCGTCGTGATGAAACCCAAGAAGCGGCCTGAAACAGATCGGCGTGTCCGTCAATCCGAGCGTCTGGCTCGCGTGATTCGCGTCTACCAACTCATCAACAGCAGAAACGGCCCCTGGAACCCCAAGACCATTGCCAAGGAAATCTGCTGTTCCGAGCGTACTGTCTATCGCGATCTTCAAGTCCTCTCAATGGCCGGAGTGCCGTGGTTCTTCGACGACATCTGTGATACCTACCGGGTAACTCCAGGCTTCAAGTTCCCAGGCCTGCCATCAGAACCCGAGAGTGTTCCATCAACTTCATCTGCTAGTGCATCCCTGATCAACGAAGCACGTACAGCTTCCAAGCAACTACTGGCCAGTGCCGAGCGAGCTTCCCAGGTGCTGCTGACTCTGACCAAACTCCTTGAGCAAACAGACAAGAGGAAATAAGCCCTTCTCCAGAAATCCTGACATACCACTGACCCACTGCTGTCAGTCAACTGAACTAGGCTCTCTCGCAACAATATTAGTGCGAGCAGAGTCAATGGAACCGTCAGACTATATCCAGCGTCGCCAACAACTATGGGCACGCAGAAAACAGAAGTCGCTCAGATCACGAACCAGTGACGACGATCACATCCGCGACAACTATGTAGTGGAACTGGGCGACAACCTCTTTGCCCCACTGATGCCTTTCAGCCGAGCAGAGTTTGAGCAAGGCGATGGCGGAGAACTTCACGCAGACCAACGTATCAGCAACATGTACGCAGTTCATTCTTCATCAGCCATCTTCGCCAACTCTATCGAGTACTGGCGTCAGGCTGACAACCTCTCTGCCATCGCCAAAGCACTCAAGATACCCAGCACCCAGATCACCGGATTTCGGTTTGAAGCCAAGCACATTATCGATCCAAGCTTCGAACGAGCCCCCAACATCGATGGCTGTTTCTCCTACGAATCTTCATCCAAGCTGAAAGCCATCGGCATCGAGTCCAAGTTCAGCGAACCATACTCCAACCGAGAAGTTACCCCACTCAACTCCAGGTACATCGAACTCCCCCAATGGGAACAACTACCAGCAACGCTGCAACTGGCACGCAAGCTTCACCAGGGAACAGCTGAGTTCAAGCACGTCGGGGCCTCTCAACTCATCAAGCACATCCTGGGAATGGTAACAGCCTACGGTTGCAACGGATTCAGGCTGCTGTACCTGTGGTATGCCGTCCCTCATCCTGTCAGCCACACTCACGCGGAAGAGATCGACCAGTTCAGCGAGTGTGTCACCGCTGATGGCATCAACTTCACCGCATTAACCTACCAAGACCTGTTCCTTCGCCTGGCACACCACGAACGAGGTCTACACCAGGCATATGTGGACTACCTCATCGAACGCTACCTCTAATCAGGTAACACCACCAACTCTCATCTATCAGGCTGATTATGTCCATCTCCATCACATGCAGCAGTTGCGGCTCCAAACTCCGTGCTCCAGACAAGACAGCAGGCCGATCCATTCTCTGCCCCAAGTGCAAAACTTCCTGTACTGTACCTAACGTCAACAATCCCACTCCAGGTAATGCTGCCACTCCGCAACCAACCGTACCCGTTCAGTCATCACAAACCAAAGCACTGATACCATGTGAAACCTGTCAGAAGTCCATGGCAGTGACAGCGAATGCTTGCCCGGCCTGTGGTGCAGCAAACACCTGGGTTCACCCCGACATCGTCCGCTTCAATCAAGAGAAGCACAAACTCCAACTCAAGGCACCAGCCCAAGTCTATACCTCGTCAACTTATGCGTTTGGCAACGCTACAGTCAAAAGACAGAAACAACAGAACATCGTCGGTGGCTGGAGCGTAATGGTCATCGGCATAGCCCCATTTCTGCTCTCGTACATCGGATTCTTCAAGAACCATCCCGATATGGTTCTCTACTCTCTTCTTTTCATCCCCCTGGGCATCGGGGTTCTGATCTACGCTGCGTTCCAGAAAGACCTTCCTGAAGACGTGAAGTTCGAAGTTCACCTCACAGAATCACCACCACGCTGGCAATCCAACGACGACGAGTTCTGGAAGCCTGTTAAGGACTTCTTCGTGAAATGACTAACCCACTCTACCTGTGAGCTCCGCCTGAAGGGTAAAGCTCATCAACATGGCAACGGGGCTCTTCTTCCAAAGTCGGCTCAAGTTCTAGAAGCTCTCCTGGCTGACATTTGAAATACCGGCACAAAGCCTCAATGAATCGTGTGTTTGTTGTCACACCTACACGTGGTGAAGCTAAACTCGACAATACCGACCCAGAAATTCCGGTGGTTTCGCTAACCTCACGCCAAGGGATAGCTCTCCGCTCCAATTCCTCTTTTTCTCTGATCAACTGAGCCACACGAAACCGAATTGGCATCATAATCTCCGCCTAGGGCGGAAATCACTTGCCAACACAAGGAACGCCGCCTATGCTACGGATCATACAGTTCAAGCGAGTCCTCGGCCACAATTTCGGATGTACGAAAATAGATACCAAAGCTAGGGCGGTATTGTGGCAGTGACTATGTGAAGAACAGTTGTTGACGCGTGCTTTTCCTGGGTGACCCAACCAGGAGCCAATCGGACAGCAGCCTTATCGATGCAATGACCATCGAAGGAGCGTCCGTATGAACAAGCGAGTCAGCAATCGTCCTACCTATTCAGCTCGCAGTCCACAAATCCATGTAGGACCGTGTGCACCATCGAAGCTACCCAAGAATGAAGAGGCGGGTACTTCAGGGATGATGCTGTCAGTATCTCAAGCTCCCATCCTCCATGATTCGTCACTTGAGCAGAGCCCAGAACGCGTCCTGATTACCGTTGATGAAGTAGCAGCCATGCTGAGCCTATCAAAACGGACCATCTGGAGAATTTTGAGCCACGGAGAGATGCCTGAACCAATTCGCTTGGGGAAGAACGTCCGTTGGCGACTATACGAAGTTCAGCAATGGATCGTACAGGGTTGTCCCCGTCCTGAAAGGGGGAACCTCTAATGGCATCGATCTATCGCAAGGGTCGCGACAAAGGAAAGAAGAAGCGACCACCCTATTACATCGACTATGATGATCACCTAGGCAAGAGGCGTACCGTCAAAGGGCCAACCGACAAAGGGCAGGCTCATATCCTGGCTGGCAAACTCGAAAACGAAGCACTGCTACGGCGACGAGGGATCATTGATACAAGGCATGAAGAACTTGTTGAGCGGCAACGTTCTCAGATCGGGCAGCAGCTTCAAGAATTCGAGCAAAGCATAAAACGACGCAAACGTACCGCTAAGCATCAGCAACTACTAATGTCCAGAATTCGCAGAGTCGTCACTGGATGCGAATACGAAGTGATCGGAGACATTTCAGCCGAGCACGTCGAACAGTTCATCGACGAGTACTGTGATGAGAACGATTTAGGACCGAAGACCTATAACCATTACTGCCAGGCGTTCGAGCAATTCTGCCAATGGTTGACCAAAAGGGGACAGGTTGCCAGTAACCCCGTTCCTGGACTGCCACGCCGGAATTGCGAAGTAGACGTACGGAAGAAACGTCGAGCCCTGACGGAGGAAGAGTTTAGAAGGCTGGTGCAGTCGGCCATCACAAGCAACGAGACAATCCAAGGTTACGTAGGAGAGATGCGGGCGAATATCTACACGATGGCATACCTGACGGGGCTCAGGCGAAGTGAGCTGGCCAGCCTAACCCCAGCCAGTTTTGACCTCACTTCTGTTCAGCCGACGCTGACTATCGAGGCCACCATTTCCAAACATCGCCGCACCGACAAACTACCACTACACCCTATTCTAAAAGAGATGCTCAGCGAGTGGGTGAAAGGACTTCCTCCCGACCAGCCGCTATTCCCCAAACTGAAGAACCGTCGCACCTGGTTGATGGTAAAGCTCGACTTAGAACGGGCGGGCATTCCTTACACCACGCCCGAGGGGGATGCGGACTTTCACGCAGCAGGCAGACACACGCATATCACCCAGCTCATTCGCAGCGGGGCGTCGCCTAGTGAGGCTATGAAACTGGCCCGTCATTCTGATATTCAGATGACCATGCGGTACACCCACATCGGCCTAGCGGACCAGGCGAAAGCCCTCGCCGCACTCCCCGTACCTTGTCAGCACATTGTCAGCATTCCAGCCGTCTCTGAGTTACAATCGGTGTCTCAGCCTGTCGCTGGGACGCAACCAGATGGGTCTGGCAAAGGTGACGTAAAGCCAAGTGATTCAGCAACTTCTGACGCATCAATACAAGAAGGGGCACCAGTTGTCACTGATGCCCCAGAATGGAGGCGGCGGGAATCGAACCCGCGTCCCAAAGTACTGCTACCCTGCCCTCTACGTGTGTAGCGCACTGAGTTACCGGGCTTTTACCCGATTCGTTCAAGAGAGGATGCCCAGTACGCAGGCAGCACTCTCTCTATTCGGCGGTGAAGTTTAGCGGGAGCCGCCTCCGACACGGCCTTGCGGCCTCAAGCTCCTGCGATCCTGACTTGGTGACTGAACTTCAGCTTCTTTCAGGCGAAGAGGCCAAGATCAGGGCTGCACTAATTAGGCAGCCAAAGCGAACTGCGTTTCTGCAGTTAAGTTTTGGTCAGCTATTTACGTGGCCAACTGACCAACCACGACACGCCAGCATGATAACTAGTTACCCGGTCGAAACCTTTTCGCCCCCGGCATTCTTATTATTCGTTTAAACCAGATTTTTACAAGATATTCCCAATCAAGTGAGTTGTTTTCTCCTCCCTTTACCAAGGGGAGGCTGGGTGGGGTTAGGGTTGCGATTTCCCAAACCCCCTCCAACTCCTCCTTGTAAAGTGGGAGAGAAAAAATGCATTCAAAGTCGAGCTTGTCACTCATGCCCCAGGCCATTAAACTTCCAAGGTAGGTTTGGCGAACCTGGCATCATCCCAAGTGTCAGTTCGACAATGACCTTCGGGAATGGTGTAACGGTAGCACTGCAGATTCTGGATCTGCCTGTCTAGGTTCGAATCCTAGTTCCCGAATTGTCCTCGTCTCTGCACATCCAGCAGGGGCATTTATGAAATTCTACGTTAACCAGCAATACTAACGATGCGTGTAATGGCACGGTTAGCGTGCGTACACGCAAACCGTGGCACCCGAACCCTCTCCCCTGACGCCTCACCCCTCAAACTTTCCGAACCTTTTTGGCCAATTGCTGTCACCATCCAGATTATTACTTCGACCGTATGGTGTGGTTAATCTTCCGAAAGTGAGTTCCCATGAAGCTGAGATTATTTACCCTGTTCTGCCTGATGGCAGGTTTTCTCCTGGCGTTGAAAGTCGAGTTGCTTTCCAACGAGCCAGTCAACTATCTATCCGCGCTGGACAAGAATCCAGTGCAGCCCGGCCAGGGCGTCTATACTCGAAAAGTCACGCAGCATCCGCAGGCACAGGCCCAGTTTGATCAGGGCCTCAATTACCTGTTCGCGTTCAATCACGATGAATCGTGCAAGGCATTTGAACGTGCTGCTGAATTCGATCCGCAGTGTGCGATGGCATATTGGGGCATTGCTATTACGCAGGGTTCCCACATCAATAAGCCTGTGGTGGCAGCCGAGCAGGACAAAAAGGCATTGGCAGCGCTCGCCAAGGCACAGGAACACAAGGTAAACTGCACACCCGAAAATGCAGAGTTGATCAACGCCCTGGCCGTGCGGTTTCAATCCAATGCACCACAGGATCGTTCCGGTCTGAACTGTGCTTACTCCAATGCCATGAAAAAGGCATGGGATAAATATCCCGCTGATGCGGACATTGGAACGCTCTATGCCGAATCGATGATGAACCTGAGGCCGTGGGACTTGTGGTCGAACACTGGTGAGCCACGCCCTGAAACACCAGAGATCATCAAGGTGCTGGAAACAGTTCTGGAGAAATGCCCCGATCATCCGATGGCATTGCATCTGTATATCCATGCTGTTGAAGCTTCGCCAGAACCCGGCAAGGCTGAGAAAGCTGCAGAGCGTTTGCGATTTCTTACTCCCGGTCTTGGTCACCTGGTTCACATGCCAACCCACATTGATGTCAGAACCGGTAAGTGGCAGAAGGCCATTGATTCCAACCAGTTGGCGATTGCCGCTGATGCCAACTACCGTAAACAGTCGCCCAAGCAGGGATTTTACAATCTCTATATGGCACACAATCGTCACATGCTGGCATTTGCAGCGATGATGTCTGGGCAATCCAAGCTGGCGCTTGAAACGGTGCGAACCATGCTCGCTGGCGTGCCTCACGAATGGGTAGCGGTCAAAGAGAATGCTGCCATCGCTGATGGTTTCCTGGCATCGCCGCTCGAAGTCATGATGCGATTTGGCATGTGGGAAGAGATTCTGAAGGAGCCTGAAGCTCCAGCCTTGTTCCCCATCGCCCGTACGATGCGGCATCATGCCCGAGCAGTTGCCTATGCTGGCCTTGGCAAGATTGCCGAAGCACGGGAAGAACAGAAGAAATTCCTGGAGTCTGCTGCCAATACTCCCAAGGAAGCGACGTTCGGCAACAACGCTGCGAACAAACTGTATGCAGTGGCCACACCGATGCTGGAAGGGGAAATACTCTACCGCGAAGGCAAGCTGGCAGAAGCTATTGAGCAGTTGAAAGCTGCCGCTCAGAAGGAAGACCTGCTGCAGTACAATGAGCCGCCAGACTGGATTGTTCCCGTGCGACATCCGCTGGGAGCCATGCTGCTGAAGGATGGTAAAGCTGCTGAGGCGGAAGCCACCTACCGGGAAGATTTGAAACGCTGGCCCAACAATGGCTGGGCACTGCATGGCTTGACCAAAAGCCTGCAGGCCCAGGGCCGCCAGAAGGAAGCAGAAGCAACAGAGAAACAATTGAACTCTGTCTGGCAGCATGCAGATGTTCCCCTGAGCTCATCCTGCAAATGTGTTGAGAATAAGTAAGCAGCATGACAACCATCAATCAACGTCAAGTCATGCGGATGTATCTGTATGACTTGATTGCTTAGGTGTGTCGCGTTGAAACCGCATGCTGTCAGAAACCGTGCCGTAGCGCAGCGTGATCAAATCCAAAGCGTAGTTCTGATACAGTTTCCACGGGCGATGCGAGCCTTGCTTTGGCAAATGATCGATATCGCGCAGAATGTAACCAGACGTGAAATCCATGATAGGTTCATCTCGCTGGCGAGTTTTAATCACCGGCATGCAACTGATGTAGTGATGCTGGTCCATGTAGTTGATCAGCCTGCACACATATTGGCTCGAGAGATCGGCTTTTAAGGTCCATGAAGCGTTGGTGTAGCCGATGGCGAAAGCCATGTTGGGTACGTTGTTGAGCATCATGCCTTTGTAGACTTTGTGCTGATCGAGTTGAACTTGTTTGTCATCAATCCACAGTTCCATCCCTCCCATCAGCTTCAGTTTGAGGCCTGTCGCGGTCACGATCAAATCTGCATCGAGTTGCTTGCCTGAGGTAAGCCGAATGCCGATGGTGTTGAAGGATTCGATAGTATCCGTGATGATATCTACATTACCGTGCTTGATGGATTCAAACAGATCAGCATCAGGCACCAGGCACAAGCGTTGTTGCCAGGGGTTGTAAGGCGGATCAAAATGTTTCAAATCAAAGGATGAGCCAAGCTGCGTTTTGATTCCTTTGCTAATCAACATTCTTGCAAAGCCGGGTGAAAGCTTACAAACCTGGTAAAAGAGCATGCCGAACAGGACATTTTTCCAACGTGATAGGGAATATGCCATTCGGGAGGGCAACAGCTTGCGAAACCGAGTGGCCCATTTGTCCCTGGAAGGCATGGAAACAATATAGGTCGGTGTACGTTGGAGCATGGTGACATGCTTCGCCTCTTTAGCGAGTTCGGGAACCAGGGTAACAGCGGTTGCTCCGCTGCCTATCACCACAACATTTTTGTTTTTGTAATCGATATCCGAAGTCCATAACTGTGGGTGAACAATGGTACCTTGAAACGATTGTCGCCCTGGAATTTCTGGAGTGTAGCCGGCGTCGTAGTTGTAATAGCCTGCACAAAGGTACAGAAAATAACAGGAAAATTGCTGGATTGTGCGATCTGGACCGGTCAGCACTTCCACCGTCCACTTGGCCTGCTGACTTGTCCACACTGCTTTCACCACGCGATGCTGATAGCGTACATGTTGATCGATGCCGTATTCTTTGGCTGTCTCGTTGATGTACTTCAAGATGGAGGGACCATCTGCAATGGCTTTGGCTTCTACCCAGGGCTTGAAGGCATAGCCCAGCGTGTACATATCGGAATCAGAACGTATTCCGGGGTAGCGAAACAAATCCCAGGTGCCCCCCATCGCTTCCCGTGCTTCCAGTATACTGTATGTTTTTTGGTGACATTCTTTCTGTACGTAATACCCGGCACCGATACCAGAAAGACCGGCGCCAACAATCAGAATGTCAATGTGCTCAACTGCCATGTTCGTATTTCTATGGTGTGATGAGGTAGAGTGTCAGCATATTGCCTAGAATGTCATCGTGGCTTTACTTTCGGTTACTTTCAATTTTTGCATTCTTCTCCGCGTAAGAAAATCACCAAGCTTGGTGGGCAGCATCCGGCTGAAGGCGAGCAGCCAGTGGTTTTTACTGGGGAATGCAAGGTAGGACTGTTTACTTTCAATGGCTTCCATCATGCGGCTCATCGCGTATTCCAGGCTCATTACTTCGGAAGGAGGTAGATCGAGATCTTTGGTCATGTTGGTATGAATGAATCCGGGACAAAGAGTCGTGCATGTTACGCCATAATCCTGTAATTCCACACGCAGGCTGTCCATGAATGCGCTAAGCCCTGCTTTGCTGGCACAATAACCAGCCATGTTGGGAAGGCCTCGATAGGAAGCCAGACTGGAAAGGGCGACGATATGCCCTCTCTTCTGCTGAATAAATAATGGAATGATGGGCTCGAGCGTATTGGCAACACCAACCAGATTGATATTGACCTGGCGTGCAAAGGTTTCTGCGCTGAATCCCACAATGGGGTTCTCATCGCCAATACCTGCACTGGCAATAACCATGCTGGGTGTGCCCTGCGTGGATATCATGGTTTGAGTTGTCGTTATCATTGCCTCGCGATCAGTAACATCAGCTACGACAAAGGCACATTTCGTAGAAGGCGATTGCCTGGAAATAGTTTCTGTTAAGACTTTCAACTGCCCTTCGTTGCGATCAATAGCGCCGACTCTCGCTCCCCGCTTGGCAAATTCCAAAGCGAACTGATATCCAATGCCCGAAGCAGCGCCGGTGATGATGACGAACTGATCCTGATACGATTGCATGTAGGCGAATCCGCTTTCTAATGGTTTCGTTGTTGAACTTACCTTGGTTTCGTTCGAGACTCAATCAGAATTCTGGATAAGCTAACAGAGTGAAATAATACCCTGACGGATTCGAGCTTGCCACCCATGGATCGAAGCAAATACGATCATATCGTGAAAACATTTTTTACCAGCAACACGCAGAAAATAACTGAGATTTTTCAGGAGCTGTTGCGAGCCAGTGCAGCGGAAGAGACCTTGCCGCCCGGCCATTTGATGTCGCAGAATTATGACACTGCCCAGGCAAATCCGGAAATACATTTGCTGCCAGGCAATTTGAAAGATGCCCGCGATGCCATTTTTCCATTCTTCTGGGGTACCGATGGCTGGTCATCGCCTCTGCATCTGGAGAATGTAAAGGGACCAGCCAATAATGCTTCACTGATTGGCGCTTTGGCTTGTTTGCTGAAGAATCCCAATCTTTGCACGGATACCTACAGCCAGCGATCTAATGAACTGGAAGTGAAATCCATCACTGCACTGGCGAATCTGCTATTCTATCACACCAGCGATCCATGGGGCGTCTTTACCATGGGTGGCACCATCTCCAATATGTATGGTGCCCGCATTGGTATCGAAAAAGTGTTGCCTGGAGCGATGCACCGTGGCTTGCAGGGTGAAACTGTCGCAGGCGTCGTTTCACAGGCGGCCCATTATTGCAACCAAACTATCGCAGGCTGGTTGGGAATGGGAACGCAACACTTGTACTCCATTCCCACCGATAGAAATCTTTCCATGCGGCTGGATGCATTAGCTGACAAACTGGAATATCTGTATCAGAACAAGATTAAAGTTGCCTATGTCATTGCTACCTATGGTACCACGGATGGCTTTGGGATCGATGATATTACAACTATCCGTCATATCATCACCGAGAAGTCGCAGAAATATGGTCAGCCAACACCACAATTGCATGTCGATGCAGCAGTGGGCTGGGTGTTGTGTTTCCTCAGCGATTACGATACCGACAAGAATGTGCATGGGTTTTCGGAAACAATGTTGCCATTAATTCAAACGGTGAAGAAACACAATCAGGGCTTGCGTTATGCTGATTCCATCGCTGTTGACTTTCACAAGATGGGCTGGGGACATTATCCGAGCAGTGCCTTTATTGTGAATCATCGAAGTGATTTGAAATATCTCTCCCGCAGTGTTTCGGATACGCCTTATTTTTCAGAAGCAGATGCACGACGTGATCCGGCTCTTTTCACGCTGGAATGTTCCAGACCAGGCTTGGGGCCCTATACTGTGATGGCTTCGCTTAACGGCATGGGATTGGAAGGCTGGCAATTGCTTGTGGTGCGCGCACTCGAACTGGCACAGAAACTCAAAGAGAAGCTCAGCAAACTGGAACAGTGTATGGTGCTTAATACGGGTACCATTGGGCCAAGCGTGTGCTGGTGGGTGCTGCCTAAAGGTAGAAATGCCCGTGAGATCTTTGAACGACTGGAAGCAGGTCAACTATCTGCTGATAAATGTGAGCGATACTTCGCCGAAATCCGACGGATGTACGATAAGCGGGAAAAAGTGCTCGACCCAACCCGCGATGCCCGGTTGAGTTTTACCACCAATTTCGGGTATCATCCGCATGGCTTGCATCTGCCTGCCTGGAAAGCAGTCTTCTTCAATCCCAAGTCGGATGAAGCGATCATCGATCGTGTTATCGAGAGTATTGAAGAACTATTATAACCACACAACTTGGTTTTGCCTACGCGTGCTTGTTATCAAGAGGATTAATAACAGAACACTGTCAGTCGCATCCCGAAGAGATGGGCAACACTGCTCCTTCAATCTGGTTGATGCAGGCTACTGAGAATTCAGACTGCATCGAACAGTTGTGCAAAACCATCGCCTTGGCAGCTGCTGCAAGAGACGGATATTTGGCATGAGTTGTTAATGATGAATCGGATCGGCGAACTGCAGCACCATGTGCGCGCGGCGTATACCGCAGAGAACAACCATCAGGGTTTCTTTTCGTCGTCTTTTTTCAATTCGGGTGATGCCTTCCAAATATAGACTTTGGAATCAATCGCAACGATACGATCCTGGCTGTGATCCCAGGTAACCAGAACAGATTCTTCAAACTGTCCTGGAAGAGCAGTGAGTTCCAGACCTGTCTCAACATCCCACAATCGGATAAGTCCATCACTGCATGAAGTGACGATGCGTTTGCCATCTTTGCTGAAAGCCAACGAGTTGATGGCACGGGGATGACCAGGGAATGTTAATTGTATTGCTCCGGTAGTGGTGTCGCGTAATCGAATAACCCGGTCAGCCTCTGCAGTGGCAATCAGTTTGCCATCAATAGAGAATGCCATCTTGCGTGTTCCGTTCATGGGTATGCCAACCGTTTTGGTCTTAGTAACAAGGTCCATCAGTTCAACTTGGTGTCGGCCAACGTATGCAAGCTTATCCACTTGCGGAGAAAATACTGCCTGTCCCATGAATTTTTCAACTAATGGTAGTTCTTCCACTTGAATGCCATTAGCACGATTGAGCCATTTAATGGTGCCACTCAGTTGAATTGCAACAATGTGCTTGCCATCAGGAGACAGTCCCATGCATTGGCAATGTTGATCAGGAGATGCATGGATCCAGACCGGATTTCCCGTTTTCAAATCCCAACAGGTTAAACCTCCTTCAGGGATAGATGTGAGCAAATGATCATTGTCAATAAACTGGGCTGCACCAACTCCTTTGTAACATCCTCGTTCCGTTCCATCGCCTGTATTGATTACACGTACAAAATCGTCGCCTGTTTTTCGGGAATGATAGTTGGGAATGATTGCTGCCCACTGGCCATCGTTTGACAAGGTGAAATCATGAGTGAGATGCGGGAAAGAACCCATCGATTGATATTCGGTTGGTTGTTGAAGATCCCAGATACGAAGCGATTTGTCATTGCTGGTGGAGGAAAGATGCTTGCCATCCGGACTGAATGCAACAGAGGAAATATGCAACTGGTGCCCACGAAAGGTCATCAAACTACGGTTTCTCCTGATATCCCAGACCAGGATATCGTGACTGGGACCGCTGAAGGCAATAATGTCAGGGTCAGCGCTAATTGAAAACTGCACCCGGCCCGTAAGAACCTTTGGTTCGACGATGTTTGCCCAGTTATATCGCCCCATTTCTCTCCCTGATTCAGCATCGGTCCACATGATGGAAGAAGGTTGAGCTTCAGCCAGGTGTTTGCCATCTGCAAAATAACTGATACGAAATGTCGGCAACTGTCGCTTCCAGACTTCACCAGTCTGCTTGCCATCCTGCATGTTCCAGCGACGAATGGTGCGATCAGTGGATGATGAAACAAGCGTTTTGGAATCTGGGGAGAAGCTTCCATCGAGAATGATCTTGGAATGTCCTTGCAGAAGCCATCTGGTCTGCCAGGTGCTGGTATCCCAGACCATGACATCGTTGGTGTAATCGTCTTTTTCGGTGGTGTGTGAAGCTGCCAGCATGGTTCCATCGGGGCTGAATGCTGCCCACATATTGCCGCGCAAGACTGCGAGTTTTTTTTGCGTAACGTAATTCCAGATAGTCAGTTTGTCCTCATCACACACTGCCAGCCATTGTTTTGCAGGAAAAACTGTCAAACCACGAATATCCTTCGGGCCATTCTGCCAGGTAATCTGTGGCTGTTTATCCTTCCAGTTCCAGATGGTAATATGTCCCCGGGAATCGCCGGTGACAATCTGTTGATTGGAAATAAATGCCGTCGTGCGGAAGATAACAGGTGGTGATGGAATAGTTATCGGACCATTGGTACGCAGTTGATCAAAATAACGCCATTCCCAACCACGGAATTTTTCGGGACACAGATCCAATTCTTCCCACGCTTGTGCAACCTGGTTGGTGGCCCAGAGTCGGCCTACCGAGGCTATTCGCTTGCCGTAGAGCAACTGCTGTTCTCGATTGAAAGTATTGATCAGTTCAGAATGCACCCACCGTTCACGCTGCAGTGCATCATGGGTTTCCCGTTCTTGTTCCCGTATGCGGAAGTTACTGAGCGCCAGCACTGCGACAGAACCGACAAGCATCAGGAAAGTAAGTGCAATGAGACTCGAAACCATTGGATATCGACGGATTGTACGCCATGATTTTTCCCAGGTTGACATGGGCCGGGCTAGAATCGATTGACCCGTTCGCAAACGTGCCAGATCAGATGCCAGCGATGCAGGCGAATCATAACGGCTGGCAGGGTCTTTCTGCATGCATTTCATGCAGATCGTTTCCAGGTCACGTGGAATGGCTGGATTGAGGGTGCTTGGTTTCACTGGCTCGTGATGTGCAATCATTTCCAGCATGGCCAACGGTGAATCGACACGGAACGGAGCTTTGCCAGTCATCAATTGGTAGAGAATGGCACCCAGGCCATAGACATCGGCAGCAGTGGTTACCTGCGACGGGGAGCGTGCCTGTTCCGGAGCCATGTAGGCAGGCGTGCCGATGATCGTTGCTGTCATCGACTGTGGATCATTGGGATCAAATCGGCCTGCTAATCCAAAATCAACGACGTGAGGTTCGCCTTTTTCATCCAAAAGAATGTTAGATGGTTTTAAATCACGATGCAGGATGCCTCGCTGATGAGCATGATGCACCGCATGGGCAATGGTTTCCACCATGCGGGCATGATGCATCATATCGGTACCTGGTCCGGAAGGTTCCATGGCCAGGCTGCCACCCGGATAAAATTTCATCACAAAATAGGGGATGCTGGTGGCAGCTCCTTGCGGTGTCCATTCGCCTACTTCATAGATTGGAACCAAATGCGGGTGATCCAGCCGGGCAATCGATTCTGCCTCGACACGGAAACGGTTTTTCAATTCTTGTGTGGCTGCGGTGCCATGCAGCAGGGTCTTGATGGCGACTGCACGCTGCAGTGATGGCTGTGAAGCACGGTAGACTACTCCCATACCGCCCTGCCCCAGTTCTTCTTCGATAATGTAACCGGGAATGGTGGGAAAGACGGTGGGACGTTTCTGTGGTTTGCGTCGTGGCCAGGTCACGGTGGAGCCGTAGGCTGCGAGCAGTCGAGCTATCTCTTCGCGATATTGTGGAAACCGGGTAATGAAATCCTGAACCGTGGCAGTCTGGCCAAAGCGATTGCAAAGGAAAAATTCGCTGGCGATCAATTCGATGATTTTATCACGATACTCCAGCAGTTGTGGAAAGCGTTTTAGATATTCTTCAATCCGTGGAAAGTCGTTCCGGTGATATCGGAATTCAAGTTCGACGTGAATCAGTTCAATTAACAGGTGCAGTTGACTATCTGCACCTTCCACAATAAAGGATTCGATTTCAGGTGGTGTGCCAGATTGCCAGGCATGTTCAAACTGTCGGATAGCATCTTCTGCAACAGATTCTATGGACGACATGGTATGCTTCATGGGAAATTGCAATCACATTTAACAATCGGCACAGGTATTAATATAGCTATCCGTGATGAACTTACGATGTACGTGAGCTACTACAGTTGCAGTATCCTCTTTACCCATGATGCTTCGCAAGTGTTTCAATAGGAATCGTAAGTGCAGGCACGTTCCAATCGTTTACGTATCCGCTCGCGTATTCGCCGGACTGATCGTTCTGCCCGGTTGAGTTGCTCACTGATTTCTGTCGCAGTGAAACCTTGCAAACTGAGTTCCAGTACAGAACGCTCATCTTCATCGCTCAGCGACTGAAATAGATCTTCAACAGTTTCAGCCAGGACAGCAGCTTCCTGTGGGAGTGGATCGCGATCAACCGCAGTCTGCCAGAGTGCCGGCATGCTTGGCTCTGAACCACCTTGCGCCACTTCCCGTGTCATATCACGCTTTTCGGTACGGTAATGTGCTGCCCGATCTGCACATTTGCGAACGGTGATCATGGTGAGCAGTCCCCAGAGACTGTCCCAGTTCTGAATTTCGAAGTTCCCTTCGCGTTGTCTGACAAAGAAACTCTTGTAAGCAGATTGGACAACATCTTCAGGAGCATCTTTGACAGTCAGGCGTTGATCCAGATGTTTACGTGCCAGCCCCATCAGGCGGTTGGCGTATCGCTGAAAGACTTCCCGCGCAGCTTCATCCTCGCCTGTTTTGAGTCGGGTCATCAAATCGTCAAATGAATCATTCACATTCATGACATTCCCTTCGGCATTTTTCGGAGAGCAAATAATTCTTGGCCGGAACGGAACATGGTGTGGATTACCCTAATGGATGCCTGCTTGTGCATTCCAGGCGGGTTCACTCAGTTGGTTATACCGACTGGTTGATGCTGATCCAACGTATGGTCAACAAGCTATACCCCGCTTCATTATTCTTTCACTTGAGTTGAGGTAGAAAGTCATGTTCCGACGCTGGTATCAAAGCAAGTACTCATCACAGAATCCCCGTCCGGTAGTTCTTCCACGCATGAAGCGTTACAGTCTAAACCTTGAGAAGCTGGAAGACCGCACCGTACCCGCGGTAACCGCCAGTTTTTCTGCTGCAACAGGCAGCCTGACTATCTTTGGCGATAATCTGGATAACAACATCGTCATCAGTCGCAATACTGCTGGTGGAATTCTGGTCAATGGCGGTGCGGTAGCAATTCAAGGTGGAACCCCAACGGTTGCAAATACTGCAATGATCCAGGCTTTTGGTCAGGGTGGTAATGATCAGATTGCCCTCAATGAAGCCAATGGCGCCCTGCCTCGTGCCTTGCTGTTCGGTGGGGCTGGCAACGACGTGCTGACAGGAGGCTCTGCAGCAGACCAGCTATTTGGCCAGTCAGGCAATGACACCCTGCTTGGCAAAGGGGGGGCGGATTTTCTTTTCGGGGGAACGGAGAACGACACACTGACAGGCGGCGATGCTGACGATCAGGTGTTCGGTGAATCAGGTGATGACCGCATGATCTGGAATCCCGGCGATGATACCGATCTGAACGAAGGTGGTGCTGGCATTGATACCGTCGAAATCAACGGCGGCAACGGTGCCGAGCAGTTCACCACAACTGCCAATGGCACACGCGTACGGTTTGATCGACTCGACCCTGCTCCATTCTCCATCGATATTGGCACCAGCGAAAACCTGGTCGTCAATATGAATGGCGGTAACGACAGTTTTTCTGCTACCGGCAATCTGGCGGCACTCATCAAAATTACCATAGATGGTGGCACGGGTAACGATACCATCCTTGGTTCCAACGGCATTGACTTGCTGCGGGGCGGCGATGGCGATGACTTCATTGATGGCCAGCAGGGCAACGATGTCGTCTTCATGGGTGCTGGTAACGATGTGTTCCAGTGGGATCCAGGTGATGGCAGCGATGTGGTAGAAGGCCAGGATGGCCTCGACACCATGCAGTTTAACGGCAGTGCAGGCAATGAAATTTTTGAAGCCTCGGTCAACGGTGGCCGTGTCAGGTTTACCCGTAACCTGGGCAACATTGTCATGGATCTGGATGACGTCGAACGCATCAATCTCCAGATGTTGGGTGGCACGGACACGCTGATCGTCAACGATTTAAGTGGTACTGATGTCACGGAGATCAACGCAAACCTGGCTGGTACTATCGGTGGCACAACCGGAGATAGTCAGTCTGATACCGTCATCGTCAATGGCAACAAGTTCAGCAATATTATTGACGTCTTTGGTGCGGGGACATCGGTAGCCGTGCTTGGAATGCCAACTGTCGTAAACATTACCCAATCTGAAGGAGCCAATGATGCTTTGGTCATCAATGGCATGGCAGGAAATGATGGAATCACAGCAACCACACTTCCGGCTGGTGTTGTTAAGCTGACGATAGACGGTGGTACAGGCAATGACACGTTACTTGGCAGTCAGGGGGCGGATGTTTTCTTCGGCGGCGATGGCGATGACTTTGTCTTCGGCGACAATGGCAATGATGTAGCCTTGCTGGGTGCTGGAAACGATGTGTTCCAGTGGGATCCGGGTGATGGCAACGACACCATTGAAGGGCAGGATGGCATTGATCAGATGCTCTTCTTCGGCTCTAACGCCAGCGAAAATATCAATATCGTGGCCAACGGCGGTCGAGTACTCTTCCTCCGTGATGTTGCCAACGTCACCATGGATTTGAACGACCTGGAAAACATCGAGTTCCGAGCCTTGGGCGGTGCGGATAACATCGTCGTGGGCGATCTTTCCGGTACGGATGTTGTCTCTATCGGCCTCGATCTTCGAGGGCCGAATGGTGGTGGCGATGGCGCTGCTGACTCTGTCACGGTCAATGGCACCAACGGCGCTGATGTCTTCGGAGCAGCCGGCGATGCAGGTGGGATCAACGTGTTCGGCCTGCACGCCAGTGTCAACATCTTCTTCCAGGAACAAGCCAATGATCGGTTAACGCTCAACGGTCTGGGTGGCGATGATGTAATCAATGCAACCTCACTGGAAGCCGATGGCATTCAACTCACCATGAACGGTGGACTAGGCAACGACCTTTTCATCGGCAGCGAAGGCGATGACCTGATCAACGGCGGGGATGGCAACGATACTGCCCTCATGGGTGCCGGCGACGATACCTTCATCTGGAACCCAGGAGATGACAACGACACACTGGAAGGTCAGGATGGTTTCGACCGAATGACCTTCAATGGTGCCAATATCTCTGAGAATATTGACATTTCAGCCAATGGTGGTCGTGTGCGATTCTTTCGTAATGTTGCCAATGTCCTGATGGACCTGAATGACGTTGAAGGCATCGATTTCAATGCACTCGGGGGTGCAGATGTAATTGTGGTCAATGACTTAAGTGGCACGGATGTGGTGGAAGTGAACCTGAATCTGGCAGGATTTGGCGGCGTTGGCGATGCACAACCCGATACTGTCATCGTTCAGGGAACACAGGCTGATGATGTCATACTTGCTCTGGGTGATGCATCAGGTAGCAGCGTACTCGGATTGGCAGCCCGGGTAAATATCACGGGTGTTGAAGCAGTCAACGACCGTCTCGTCATCAATGCCGGAAGCGGAGATGATGTGATTGAAGCCTCCGGCTTGTCGAGTGCTGCTATTCAGTTAACCGGCAACGGCGAGGAAGGCAATGATGTGCTCGTCGGTGGTGATGGTAACGATGTTCTCACCGGCGGGGCTGGCGATGATGTGCTCATCGGCGGCCTGGGATTGGATATCCTCGATGGTGGGACTGGTGATAATGTTGTGATTCAGTAATTGCCAAGTAAAGTAAATTTCAACTGGACGGCCAAGTGCCGTCCAGTTTTATTTATGAGGTCTTCTGTGAAATTGTTTGAAGTGAAGAGGCTGACCACTTAACATCGAGTAGATTGGGAAAGTGATTGAGTAGTAGAAAGTCAATTCAGGAATATCCAGGGAGTCTTACCATGAGTGCCGGTTTGCCTACCGTTCTGATGCACCTTGCCAACAGCCTTACCGAACGCTGGTGGGTTTTTGTCGTGCGAGGCGTGATTGCCATTCTGTTTGGCATTCTCTGCTTCGTGCAACCTGAGTTATCTCTGACTACATTGGTTCTGATGTTTGGAAGCTATGCTATTGCAGACGGTGTTCTGGGTGTATATGTCGCAGTAACAGGCCGAAAGGAACTGGAAGACTGGTGGGTGCTGCTGCTCTGGGGACTGATTGGCATTGCTGCAGGCGTGCTGACTTTTGCTGCACCCAGTATTACTGCGTTGATACTGCTCTTTTACATAGCAGCCTGGGCAGTTGTTTCTGGTGTGCTGCAGATTGCACTGGCGATTCGCCTTCGTAAGGAGATTGAAGGCGAACTGTTCCTGGTGCTGGCAGGCATCCTCTCCATCGGCTTTGGACTCATACTGATGGCCCGCCCGGGAGATGGCGCATTGGCTGTTGTCTGGATCATCGGCGTCTACGCAGTGGCACACGGCATCACGCTAGCTGTGCTGGGTATGAGGCTACGTTCATTCCGGAGTAGGGTTAAGGAACGATTAGCAAATCGGTGAAGTTATCCCATTGAGTTCAGATATTCAAAGATCATGATAATCTGAACTCTGAACTTTCGTCAACTCGTTGAATCGTCTAAACTGATATGGTGCATCCCATTTCAGGAAGATGACCATGACAACACCACGTACTTCCCCTGATTGTGAAAACACTCTGGATCGCAGGGGGTTCCTGGCTGCCAGCGCTATATCCCTGGCCGGGTTTGCAGTACCCAGGTATGTTGTTGCTGATGAAGTTACCAGTTCGAAGAATGAGAGCGAAACAGCGGTGAAGGCTTTGTACGAATCGCTGACAGCGGAGCAGAAGAAAGTCATCTGTTTTGGCTGGGACTTCACGGAAAAAGATCGAGGCCTGCTACGAACGCATGTCAGTAACAACTGGCAGATCACCAGGCCGCACATCGACAGCGAGTTTTATACAAAGAAGCAGAAGATGCTGCTGCACGATGCCTTTAAGGGGCTGTTTTCGCCAGATTGGTATCCACGGATTCTCAAACAGCTGAAGGATGACACAGGCGGCAAACCCTGGGGAGCGGAGCAAAGCGTTGCCATCTTTGGCACGCCAGGCAAGAACAAGTTTGAAATGGTGATGACCGGCAGGCACATGACCGTGCGCATAGATGGCAACAGCGAAGATCATGTCGCCTTGGGTGGTCCAATCTTCCATGGTCATGCGCCGATCTTTGTCGAAAAGAAAGATCATCCGGGTAATGTGTTCTGGCATCAGGCTCTGGAGGCAAATAAAGTCTACACGCTGCTAGATAGCAAACAGCAGGAGCAGGCGCTGGTGAAAGTGCGGCCTCACGAGGCAGAGGTGTCGTTGCAGGGAGGACAGGGAACATTTGAAGGAATTGCTGTCAAGGAACTTTCGAGCGACCAGAAGTCCGAAGTGAACAAAGTCCTCAAAAGCCTGATTGCTCCGTACCGTGAAGTTGATCAGCGCGAGATCATGCAGTGTCTGGAAAAGCAAGGTGGCTTGAACGCTTGTAACCTGGCGTTTTACGAGACCGGCGATATCGGCAAGGACCGCGTCTGGGATAACTGGCGGCTGGAAGGCCCGAGCTTCGTATGGTACTTCCGAGGCGAGCCGCATGTACATATCTGGATTAACATAGCTGATTCGCCGGATGTGAAGCTGAATGCCAAGGGGTGAGTAGGATCGTGGTCCGCATGAATGTCAATCACCATTGGCCTGCTTCAGGTACCGGTCAAAGAACTGAGCGATCTCAGCCAGGCATTCTTTCGATTCTGGCGACGGGTAACTGGTGAGATACTCGGCATGGCACATGCCTTCGAAGACATGGATTTCTGCAGGTATACCGGCAGCGCGGAGCTTGCGGTGTGTGCGTGCTGTGGTGCTAAGCAACAGATCGCGTGTGCCTGTAATCAGGATGGTTGGCGGAAAGCTGGTAAGGTCGCCATAGACAGGTGAGAGCATCGGGTCTTTCAGGTCTTTGCCATTGGCGTAGAGTTTCAGGCAGGCTTCAATTCTACCTTCGTAGCGACCCAACAGATGATCGATTTCTGCATTGAGGAATACGGTGTCACCAGTTTTGGTAAGGTCCGCACCCGGAGTGCCCAGGAGTAAGGCGGCGGGCATGGGCAGGTTTTCCTGTTTGCAGCGAAGCATGGTCGTCATCGTCAATCCGGCACCTGCAGAAGTGCCACCCATCACCACTGTTTTGGGTTGATGATTCTTGATCACTTCTTTCCACACAGCCAGCACATCGTCGGGTGCGGCGGGGAATGGATGATCGGGTGGCATACGATAATCGACTGAGAGAGTTGGCATTTGGCACGTATGGGCCAACAGAACCGCTTCCCCCGAGCCAGCGATGCCGCCATTAAACACAAATGCTCCGCCATGAACGTGAAACAGCAGGTTTTTCTCTTTGCCTGGTGCGATGGTTTTGGGTGTTACTTTATAACAGTTGACACCGGCAACGGTGACAGGCTCCACTTTGACACCCAGCATCGTGGCAAATCCAGTGACGATTTTCGTCGCGGCAGAGTCCGCGCCTTGTTGCAGTTTCTTCCAGCCTTCAGCCGTCGTCGGCATTTCGCCCACTGGAGAAACGGGCGTTGCAATGGATTTCTGCAACTGCGGCGAAACGGTGTTGGGAACAGGAATCGCTTTGGCAGGAACTTTGAGTTCAGGAAGTGTGCTCTTTTCCTGTGCTGCCATCATCAATGTGATGCAGAGAATGGTGGCCAGACTGACAAGGATACCTGATCGGAGAGATGCTGACATGGTTATTCCTATTGAGCGCGATTCAACAAGTTAGAATTCAGTTCGAATAGCCCAGAGGTCGGGAAACGCAGGCTTCAGTAGCGTAGTACGCAGATATTCCGCGCCGCTGGAGCCGCCGGTGCCTCGCTTGGTGCCGATGGTACGTTCCACCATTTTGACATGGCGGTAGCGCCATTCCTGGATGCCTTCATCCAGATCGACTAATCGTTCGCAGAATTCAGACAATGCCTGATCGGTACGGTAAATATGGATAAGCGTTTGCTGCATGGGCAGTGAGGCATTCACAGGCTGGGTAATATTACGTTGCAGAACATCTACTGGCACAGTGAAACCCCGGCGGGACAGGTAGCTGGTAAACCAATCCCATAGCGACGGAGACTGCATCCGTTTTTCCAGTTGTGCAAACTCTTTCCCGCCTGCAGGGTAATGATTCATGGCAGCAGGCCGCTTGTGACCAAGGACAAATTCGAGTTCGCGAAACTGAGCTGACTGAAAGCCGCTACCTGATTCAAGCCGCTGGCGAAAGCTGAGAAACTCCAGCGGAGTCATCGTTTCCAGAATATCAACTTGAGCCACCAGCACTTTCAGAATAGTGAGCACCCGTTTCATCACATGACCGGCACGGGCCAGATCATCGTCAGCCAGCAGTTTCTGGATGTAATCAAGTTCGTGCAGCATTTCCTTGAACCAGAGTTCGTAAACCTGGTGAATGATGATGAAGAGCATTTCGTCATGCTCTCGCCCGGGCTCCTGCAGTAGCAGAAGCGGTTCGAGTTTCAGATAATCTGCATAGTTCGGCATATCAATCAGGCTCCGTTCTTACACTCCCCATCTTACACATCCAGATTGAATGCCCAAGAAATTTCAGTTGCATGAACGAGTTCGTCATGCGAGATTCAGCATTACAAGTTAACGGAAACGATGAATGAACATTGATCTCACAGGTAAGCGAGCCTTGGTATGCGGAGCTAGCCAAGGAATTGGCAAAGCGATAGCCTTCGAACTAGCATCGCTGGGGGCAGAGGTTACGGTCTGTGGCCGAAATCAGCAGGTTCTGGAACAGGTGATGCAGCAGCTACCTGTTTCCCAAGGACAAAAGCATTCAGTGCTCGTGGCAGATTTCAGCTTGCCTGATCAGTTAAAGTCGGCTGTCATTTTGCATTTACAGACACATGGGCCAGTCAACATTCTGATCAATAATACCGGTGGGCCGCCACCTGGGCCTGTACATTTGGCGGATACTACTGCATTCATCGCTGCATTTCAGCAGCATTTGATATGCAATCAGATTCTGGTACAGGCACTGCTGCCTGGTATGATGGAAACCCAGTATGGCCGTATCATCAACATCATTTCGACTTCGGTGAAGCAGCCTATTGCCAATCTGGGCGTATCGAACACGATTCGCGGGGCGGTAGCGAACTGGGCCAAGACCTTGGCGGGTGAACTGGGAAAATTTGGCATCACGGTCAACAACGTGTTGCCTGGTTCAACAGATACTGCAAGGCTGAATGCCATCATCGACATCAAAGCAGCCAAGGGTGGCAAATCGCGTGATGTAGTTGTGGAGGAAGAAAAAGCCATTGTGCCCCTGGGGCGATTTGCTCAGCCGGAAGAAATCGCATATGCTGTAGCCTTCCTGGCCAGTCCATCGGCTGCGTATATCAGTGGTATCAATTTGCCCGTGGATGGTGGCAGAACGGGTTGCCTATAGTAATCCAATCTGTGGGAGTACGGTGTGCAGAAGATAGCCAACTTTATTGATGGCATGAATCGCGAGCCTCTGAACGGCAGATATCTCGATAATGTTGAGCCTGCTACAGGCCGGGTCTATTCGTTATTGCCTGATTCGGATGCCAGCGATCTGGCACTCGCGGTTGCTTCTGCAGAAAAGGCGTTACCTGCCTGGAAAGCACTCGGTGCCGAATCGCGAGCCAGAATGCTTTATGCCATTGCTGATGTCATTGAACGCAGACTCGAAGAGTTGGCTCGCGCCGAATCTATCGACAATGGCAAGCCACTCTCAATTGCACGCATTCTGGATATTCCGCGCGCAGCTACTAATTTTCGATTCTTTGCCGCGGCTGCAACACAGTTCGCGAGTGAATCACATTCGGTTGGGCACGAGGCAATCAACTATACGCTTCGCGATCCGGTTGGCATCGTAGGGTGCATTTCCCCCTGGAATCTGCCGTTGTATCTGTTCACCTGGAAGATTGCCCCGGCTTTGGCAGCAGGCAATTGTGTGATTGGCAAGCCTTCAGAAATCACACCAATGACTGCCTTTCTGCTTGGCGAAATCTGCAACGAAGCAGGCTTGCCGCGAGGCGTTTTGAACATCGTTCATGGCCGAGGCAGCAGTATCGGCCATGCCCTAGTGACACATCCCAAGGTGAAAGCCATTTCGTTTACCGGTGGGACAGCGACTGGCGTAGCGATCGCAGCGCTGGCTGGACCACAGTTTAAGAAATTGTCGTTGGAAATGGGCGGCAAAAACCCGACACTGGTGTTTGCTGATTGTGACTATGAAACAACCGTTGAAGGTACCGTTCGAGCAGCCTTTGCCAACCAGGGTGAAATATGCCTTTGTGGCTCACGCATTCTTATCGAACGTTCGATTTACAACAGGTTTCGCGATGACTTCGTCAGTCAGGTTTCTGCTTTGAAAGTGGGCGATCCGCTCGATAACGAAACGCAGCAGGGAGCTTTGGTTTCTGAAACTCACATGGAGAAAGTGTTGTCGTATATCGAGCTGGCACGCAGCACCGGTGGAAGTGTCTTGGCTGGTGGCTATCGTGCCACGGTTCCAGGACGTTGCGCAGAGGGCTATTTCGTACATCCCACGGTGATTGAGGGGTTGTCGGCTGAGTGCCGGGTCAATCAGGAAGAAATCTTTGGCCCGGTGGCTACACTCATTCCGTTTGATACGGATACGGAGGCAGTGTCGATGGCAAACAGTGTTCGGTATGGACTGGCTGCATCAGTGTGGAGCAGTGATATCAAACGCTGTCATCGCGTGGCACGTGAGTTGGAATCAGGCGTGGTCTGGGTCAACTGCTGGATGATGCGTGATCTGCGTACTCCCTTTGGCGGAATGAAAGATTCCGGAGTTGGCCGGGAAGGTGGCCAGGAAGCCATGAGATTTTTCACCGAGCCTAAAAATGTATGTATCAGGTATTGAAAGGAAACATGCCGTATGGCGTTCACTGAAGGCATCCATTCTTCAAAAGCTCCTGAACCTGTTGGGTTGTATCCACATGCCCGACAAGTGGGGAACCTCTTGTTTCTCTCTGGTGTGGGGCCACGTCAGCGAGGGAGCAAGGCCATTCCCGGCGTAACACTCAATGAGAGGGGGGAGATCATTGCTTACGACATCGCTGAACAGTGTCGATCAGTTTTTGCCAATGTTCGTGCGATTCTCGAAGAGGCTGGTAGCAGTTGGGAGAATCTGGTGGATGTCACCGTCTATCTCACCAACATGAAAGCTGACTTTGCCACATACAATAAGTTGTGGGCAGAGTACTTCAAAGATGTTCAGCCTTGCCGAACGACGCTGGAAATTAATTGCCTGCCAACGCCGATAGCCATTGAATTGAAGTGCATAGCGACCATTTCCTGACACCGTGAACAAGGGGAAAGTCATGTTGAACCAGGGTATCAACTTCCAGAAGTGGATCGAAGAGAACCGCCATTTGCTCAAGCCGCCGGTCTGTAACAAGAAAGTTTTTGCAACGGATGACTTTATCGTCATGGTGGTGGGTGGCCCTAACGCGCGGAAGGATTTTCATTTCCAGGAAGGGCCTGAGTTCTTTCATCAGTTGGAAGGTGAAATGGTGCTGCACACGATTCAGGATGGCAAACGCGTCGATATTCCGCTCAAAGCTGGTGAGATTTTCAACCTGCCTGGCCGTACGCCACACTCGCCGGAGCGCATGGCCAACTCTGTTGGTCTGGTCATTGAACGCAAACGCCAGCCTGGTGAACTTGACGGACTGCAATGGTACTGTGAAGGCTGCGACAACAAATTGTACGAAGAATTTTTCCCGCTAAAGAATATAGAGAAGGATTTTCCACCGATCTTTGAACGGTATTATGGCTCGGAGTCCAACCGGACATGTAAGAATTGTGGCAAGATTATGGAACCACCTGTAAAGAAGTAAACGTGTTCAAGATTGATATTCATACGCATATTCTGCCGCCGATGTGGCCTGACCTGCAACAGCAATATGGCTACGGTGGGTTTGTGCAACTTGAAAGCTGTGGCTGTGATCGTGCCAGAATGACGATCGATGGCAAGTTCTTTCGTGAAATTGAAAGCAACTGCTGGGATCCAGTCCGGCGAATGCAGGAATATGACCAGCATGATTGTCAGGTGCAGGTATTGTCAACGGTGCCGGTAATGTTCAGTTACTGGGCCAAGCCGGAACATGGCTACGATTTGTCGCGATTGCTTAACGACCATATTGCTGATGTGGTGAGGACATACCCCAAGCGATTCGTGGGGCTGGGTACTGTTCCGATGCAGGATGCAACGCTGGCAGTGCGGGAACTGCGACGATGTGTAAAAGATCTGCAGTTTCCAGGCATTCAGATTGGGTCCAATGTGAATGGTGTCAACCTTGATGATGCATCCCTGTATCCGGTGTTTGAAGCAGCGGAGCAGATGGGGGCTTGTCTGTTTGTGCATCCATGGGAAATGCTCGGCAAGGATCGCATGTCCAAGTACTGGATGCCCTGGCTGGTAGGCATGCCTTCGGAAACAACGCTCGCGATCTGCTCGGTGATATTTTCCGGACTGCTCGAAAAACTGCCTCGGCTACGTATTGCATTTGCACATGGTGGTGGTGCATTTCCAGCAACCATTGGCCGCATTGCTCATGGCTTCGAAGCCCGGCCCGACTTGTGTGCCATCGATAACCGTGTGAATCCGCGAGAGTACTTGTCGCGAATCTATTACGATTCGCTGGTGCATGATGCGGAATACCTCAAATACTTTGTGGCAACGGTCGGTGCGGATCGCATTGCACTTGGAACGGATTATCCGTTTCCTCTGGGGGAAACTGTACCTGGTCATTTGATTGAAACCAGTGGATTTGATCGGAACACCCAGGAGAGGCTTCTGCATGGCACAGCACTCGAATGGCTAAATCTGAAACGGGAGCATTTTGCTTGATTGCCACCATGACAATCAATGGTCAATCGCTGCAAGCTGATTTCAGTAAGGGAATTTGTGTAGGCATTCCAGTTGATTTTAATGGTTTGCAACCCAGCCACTTTGCGGCAAAACGCGCCAGCACTGTACCGATGAGGTCAGGTAGTTTCATTGGCGACACCAAACTGGGTGGTTCGTGCAATGTGCCTGTCATAACTATCAATCCACATTGCAACGGCACACATACCGAAAGCATTGGCCACATTGTTGATAATCAGTTTTCAGTGCATCAGGCACTACCTGGCGGATTGAAACTGGCGACGCTGATTTCTGTTGAACCAGCATCGGTAACTGCTATCGATAAGCATAACCGTCCTGCTCTCGTAAATGGAGATAAAGTAATTACCAAAATGATGCTGCATCAAGCATTGCAGCATATTTCAGCAGTTCGCTTTACTGCATTGTTGATTCGCACTTTACCAAACGATGAATCAAAACTAGGTGCAAGGTATGGTGAAACAACCTTACCGCCATTTTTCACAATCGAGGCGATTGATTACCTGAATCAACTCGGCGTCAAGCATCTCCTCGTTGACATGCCATCGGTTGATCGAATGCAGGATGAGGGTTTGCTGACAGTGCACCACCGGTTCTGGAACGTCGCAGAAGGCACGCATTCGCTTCAAGCCGGATCATACATAGATAAAACAATTACAGAAATGATTTATGTTCCAGATGAAGTACGGGATGGAAACTATTTGCTCGATTTGCAGATTCCAGCATTCAGCACCGATGTGGCGCCATCCAGACCCTGGCTGTTTCCCGTGGAGTTCGTGTAATGTTTGATCGAACTCCAGACTATGCACAGGCAATGGATCGTGATGATCCACTTGCACGGTTTCGCGATGAGTTTCATATTTCGGTTGGACACAACGGTCAGCAAGAAATCTATTTCTGTGGGAACTCACTGGGTCTGCAGCCGAAACGTACCGGAGCCTACGTCAGTGATTTTCTCAATGATTGGGCAACACGAGGAGTGCGAGGGCATTTTGAGGGCAATCATCCCTGGATGCCTTACCATGAATTTCTGACAACGGGACTTGCATCACTGGCAGGTGCCCTGCCTCATGAAGTGGTTGCCATGAATTCCCTGACGGTCAACCTGCATCTGATGATGGTGAGTTTCTATCGGCCGACCGTACAAAGGTTCAAAATTCTTATTGAAGAGCATGCCTTCCCATCAGATAGCTATGCAGTAGTTTCCCACTTGCAACACCATGGTTTGGACCCTGCAGAAGCACTGGTAAAGGTAGCACAAAGACCAGGTTCAGAATTGATTGATGAAGCAGATTTGATGCAGATTATCGAGCAGCATGGGAAACAATTGAGTTTGATTCTGCTGCCTGGGGTACAGTACTACACCGGGCAGGTGTTACCCATGGCTGAAATCACCCGTATTGGGCATAATGTGGGTGCAATAGTTGGTTTTGATATGGCCCATGCTATGGGGAACATTCCACTGTTTCTGCATGAATGGGATGTCGATTTCGCTGTATGGTGCAGCTACAAGTATCTCAACAGTGGAGCGGGATCGGTAGCTGGCTGTTTCATTCATGAACGACATGTCCGGAACACCAGTTTGCATCGTTTCGCTGGTTGGTGGGGCCATGATAAATCGACACGTTTCCAGATGGGCTCGGAGTTTCATGCCATGCCTACTGCGGAAGGCTGGCAACTGTCCAACCCTCCCATTCTGTCGCTTGCAGCCATGCGTGCATCGCTCGATCTGTTTCGCGAAGCGGGTGGCTTGAGCGCCTTGCGAAAAAAGTCGGAACTGTTGACTGGCTACCTGGAATATCTGCTGAAGCTGGAATGTGGAGATCGTGTGCAGATCATCACGCCACATGATGCGAATCATCGAGGATGCCAACTGTCATTGAGCATTCGCAGTGGCCAGTATTCTGGCAAAGAGGTACATCAGCGGCTTGAGCAGGCTGGTGTAGCCTGCGATTGGCGAGAGCCGAATGTCATGCGCGTGGCGCCCGTGCCCCTTTATAACACCTTTACGGAAGTCTATCGTTTTGTTCATCTTCTGAAGACATGGCTATGAGATCGAAACACATTATACTGGTGGGTGCTGGCCTGGTGGGAAGCCTGCTGGCGGTGTTCTTGGCACGGCGAGGCTTCACCGTAACCGTTTATGAACGTCGGCCTGATCTGCGGAAGTCACGCATTTCAGCTGGGCGGTCCATCAACCTGGCTCTGGCCAATCGTGGCATGGCAGCTCTGGAGCGTGCTGGCATCCTGAAAGACCTGCGCCCCCTGCTTATCCCCATGGCGGGCCGAATGATTCATGATGAACAGGGGCAGACCTCGTTTCTGTCGTACGGGCATCGCCCCGAAGAAGTGATTTATTCCGTCTCGCGTGGAGGCCTGAACCAGAAATTGCTCGAACTGGCGGAAGCGGAAGGATCGACCATTCATTTTGAGCAAAATTGCCTGGGTGTTGATTTTGCCAATAAGAAACTCAAGATGCTGAACGAAACAAATCGAAAAGAGGCTTGGCTGGATTTCGAAGTGGTGCTGGGCACCGATGGCTCTGCGTCGCATGTGCGGGATGCCATACTCCGTGCAACAGGTGGTAAGTGTGTTGAAGAGCCGTTGGGGCATGGCTACAAGGAATTGACGATTGAAGCCGGGGCGGATGGCAGCTTTCGCATGGATGAGCGTTCGTTACACATCTGGCCACGCGGTGAATTCATGCTGATAGCCCTGCCCAACCCGGATGCATCATTTACTTTGACTTTGTTTCTTCCACAAACCGGTGCGGAGAGCTTTGCTACTCTGCAGGATAAGCAGTCAGTACATGATTTTTTCAGGAAGTATTTCCCCGATGCACGAGACATGATGCCTGATCTGACAGAACAGTTCTTCACCAACCCGCTGGGAAATCTGGCAACCATCTGGTGCGATACCTGGCATTATCGAGGCAATGCCTTGCTGCTGGGTGATGCTGCCCATGCTATTGTTCCTTTTCACGGCCAGGGTATGAATTGTGGTTTTGAAGATGTGGTCGCATTTGATCAATTATTGAACGATGAAGACATGCCTTGCGAAACTCTCTTTGAACGGTTCTTTGCGGAGCGAAAGCCGAACGCTGATGCCATTGCAACGATGGCTCTCGAGAATTATGTTGAAATGCGGTCAACGGTGCGTGATCCGCGGTTCGCCTTGAAGAAAGTATTGTCTTTTGCTCTGGAAGATCGCTTCGGTCCTCGCTTCATCCCACGCTACTCAATGGTCATGTTCCATACCATGCCGTATGCCCAGGCGCAACAGCGAGGTATCATTCAGGAAGACATTCTCAATCAATTGACGGCGGGCATCAGCAGCCTGGAACAAGTCGATTTCAGCCAGGCTAGTAGGTTGATTGAGCAGAAACTATAATCAGGTTCGAGATACTTCGTATGCTTCAATCTGCTGTTTGAACTTCAGTATGTAGCCCAGTTCATCCAGATCATTCAGTAGGCAGGTTTTGGAGAAACTATCCACCTGGAAAGTGCTGCTGGTTCCGTCAGGTAATCGGATCGTTTGTGCTGCCAGGTCTATGGTTACCTTGGTATCTGGATGGCTTTGAGCGAGTTGCACTAGTTTGGAATAAAATGATGCATCGTCGCAGACGACAGGCAGAACGCCATTTTTAAGGGCGTTGGATTTAAAGATATCGGCAAACCCTTGAGCGATCACAGCCTGGATACCCCAGGCTCGCAATGCCCAGGGAGCATGTTCACGCGAAGAACCACATCCGAAATTGTCGCCAGCAAGCAGGATGGTCTGTTCCTGGTGAGCAGACTGATTGAGGACAAAATCAGGCTTGGGTTTGCCAGCCGCATCATAACGCCAGTCAGCAAACAGGTTTTCGCCGAGGCCGTTCTTATCGGTTACTTTGAGAAACCGGGCAGGAATGATCTGGTCGGTATCGATATCATTTCGCACCAGGGGAATCAGGCGTGATGTCAGTGTGGTAAAGCGAGCCATGGCATTTCCAGCAAGATATTATCAGTTGATCAGTTTCCGAACATCCGTCACCACCCCCGTCACTGCAGCAGCGGCTGCGGTCAGAGGACTGGCCAGAAACGTACGTCCGCCAGGACCCTGTCTGCCTTCGAAATTGCGGTTACTCGTACTCACAGCATACTGTCCGGGGCTGATCTGGTCGCCATTCATGGCAATGCACATGGAGCAGCCGCTTTCACGCCACTCGGCACCGGCCTGCTTGAAGATATCAGCCAAGCCTTCCTGTTCCGCCTGCTTCTTAATCTCCTGCGAGCCAGGCACTACCAGCGTGCGCACATGCGAAGCAATTTTTCTACCCTGGAAAACACGGGCTGCCTCTCGCAAATCGCTGATGCGGGAATTGGTGCAACTGCCAATGAAGACAACGTCAATCTTGTGGCCGAGCAGTGGCTTGCCTGCAGGCAAGGCCATGTATTGCATGGCTTTCTCCAGCGCTGCCCGCTCGGTGCTGTCGCTGATGCTGGCAGGATCGGGAATTGCACTCGAAATAGGCATTCCCATTCCTGGATTGGTGCCATAGGTAATCATTGGCTCCAATTGGCTGGCATCAATGGAAATAGTTTTGTCGAAAGCTGCACCTTCATCACTGGCCAGTGCCTTCCACTTCGCCACCGCTTTGTCCCAGTCCGAACCCTTGGGGCAGTGTTCCTTGCCATGCAGATACTGGAACGTGACATCATCGGGAGCTACCAGCCCTGCCCTGGCGCCGCCTTCGATGGACATATTGCAGACAGTCATTCTGCCTTCCATCGACAAGGCTCTGATGGCAGAGCCTGTATATTCAAAGACGTGAGCAGTGCCACCACGCACACCTATCTTGGCGAGCAAAGCCAGAATGATGTCCTTGGGTGAAACGCCTGGTTTCAGCGTTCCATCCACTTTCACTTCAAATGATTTCGGCTTCCGCTGCAGTAGACACTGCGATGCGAGCACGTGTTCCACTTCGCTGGTGCCGATGCCAAAGGCGAGTGCTCCGAAAGCACCGTGCGTTGCAGTGTGGCTGTCGCCACAAACAATAGTCATGCCAGGCTGAGTGAGTCCCAGTTCAGGGCCGATGACGTGGACAATTCCCCGATGCGGGCTGCCCAGGCCATGAAGCGTAACTCCAAATTCCTTACAGTTCTGTTCCAGCTTGCGGCATTGCTGGGCAGCCATGTCATCGGCCATTTCCAGTCCGCGACCTTGCGTTGGAATGCTGTGATCGAGAGTTGCAACTGTGCGATCCGTACGGTGTACTTTGAGGCCACGTTTGCGCAGTCCATCAAATGCCTGGGGCGAAGTGACTTCGTGGACCAGGTGCAGATCAATGTAAAGCACTGCAGGAGCACCAGATTCCTGATGCACCACGTGGTTATCCCAGATTTTGTCAATGATCGTTCGTGGCTGTTTCGACATAGTTAGCCAACACTCACGGTAACGCGAACAGGTTTGTTGGTCCCATTGGTGGCGCCAATGGGTTCTTTCATCAGCGAGATAAGGTCTGCATCGTGAATCTGCTTCTTCTTGTCTGCCAGAGTTTTGAAGCGTGCAAAGATGCAGTCGAGATCCTGATCAGCCAGTACGTGCCCGAGTTCTTCCATGCGGGCTTTGAAAGCATGTCGGCCTGAATGCTTGCCTAGCACCAGATTGGTCTTGGTGACACCTACTGATTCAGGTCGCATGATTTCGTAGGTGGTGGCATTTTTCAGCATGCCATCCTGATGAATGCCCGCTTCATGTGCAAATGCATTGGCACCAACAATGGCCTTGTTGGGTTGAACCACGATGCCGGTGTAACCAGAAACCATTTTGCTCACATGTGCAATCTGCGTGGTATCTATCCCCGTTCGCAGGTTATAAACAGGCTTGCGGGTATTTAAAGCCATCACCACTTCTTCGAGAGCAGTGTTGCCTGCCCGTTCGCCGATGCCATTGATGGTGACTTCCGCCTGCCGAGCTCCGGCACGAATGCCAGCCAGACTGTTGGCCGTTGCCAGGCCCAGATCATTATGGCAATGAACCGAGACGATGCAGTTATCAATACCCTTGGTATTCTTGATGATGCCTGCAATCAGTTGGCCATATTCTTCAGGAATGGTGTAGCCCACCGTATCAGGAATATTGAGCGTGGTTGCACCGGCACGAATGGCCAAGGCCAGCACCTCATACAGAAATGCAGGGTCGCTGCGGCCTGCATCTTCCGGCGAAAATTCTACATCAGCACAGAGTGAATGAGCATAGCCAACCATTTCGAGCACTTTGTCCATAACCTGCCTGGGTTCCATCTTCAGCTTGTGCTTCATGTGGATTTCGGAAGTAGCCAGGAAAGTATGGATGCGGGGCCTTTTTGCATGTTGCACAGCTTCCCAGGCTTTGTCGATATCGCTGAATGCTGTACGGGCTAATCCACAAATGATGGGAGGTTCGTTGCCATTAATGGACTCGTTGCCAACGGTTTTGGCGATCGTTCGAACGGCTTCCAGGTCGTCAGGCGAAGCAGCGGGGAAACCTGCTTCCATCACGTCTACACCCAGGCGAGCCAGAGCGCCGGCGATTTCCAGTTTTTCTGCGGAGGTTAAAGTTGCACCGGGGGACTGTTCACCATCGCGAAGCGTGGTGTCGAATATGCGAACGTAATCGTTACTCATGATTCATCCTCAGCAGTGGAAGAGGGTCTGCTACCAACAGTGTACGCTACCTGCCGGGGAGATGCCAGTGCCAGTCCGGGTTATCGACGGCGAGGTCTTTCGCGCAATCGCGATGGTCTAGGTTTTCTGGTGGAGTCTTTTTCATCAGGGGCGAGCAGGGAGCCGTGCATGTCAACCTGCGCCAGTAATTCACTTCCACCCTTGAGTGTGATGTTGAGTGGTTTCTCAGGCTGAGAAGTATCCGCATTTTTTGACAACAGCTTGTCTTCTGCGGGCTTCTCCTTTTTGAATGGTATGTAGCTGTATTGAAATGGTGTTGAGATTCTGGAAGCCAGGCGTGCGAGTGAGGTATCCTGGCGCGGGATGATATTCAACTGTGCATGCATCATTCGTGCCTTTTCATCAACCCGTGCTGAAGCAGTCATTTCCCGTGCATCGCGTGAAAGCTGGGATAACATCATCTGTAGAACCGATTTTCCAACTTGTGCCTGCAACGATTCTTGTGAATCTTTGCTGTTGCCTGTCATCCAGTTCATCACCGTTGAAAGTCTGTTCGAAAGCTGCACACGTTGTTGAGCAGGGATTCGATGAAAGTAGAGACTCATGGCCAGTAGTTGTTTCTGGTGTTGTTCGGGAATCATTTGTCTGGGATCAATCTGGTTTCCGGAAACCTCTGTTTCAGTGAAACCAAACCAGGCATATTGATGCTGAAAGGTCATGGCAATTTTGCCCAACAAGGGAACCTGCACGGAGTACAAATCCTGGCTGGCGTTCGATACTGAAATCCCATGACGTTCCAGAAAGCCCACAAAGAGCTGCCTGTCGGTGCAGGGAATGAAGGTCACCACCGTTGCATTACCGAGTACATCGGGTTTGATGATGCAGCCCAGCGGGCGGGCCAGATCAAGCCCTTTCAAATTGCCTGCAATCAGGTTGGTCACCGCAGTGCTATCGAGGGCAGCCACCAGATCCTTGCGGCCAGCTTGCTGGTAAACAAAACGAAGCCCAGAACGCAGGCTCATGACTGACTTGCCGGTGATAATTCCCCATGGTTCCTGAGCCAGACTCGTTGTAGCGAGACAAAGAATTGATACTACTACGCTGATATGCCATTTGAACGAATACATGTCATTTCCTCCTGAAACTTTATTGTAAGAGCATTGAAATAATGGAAGAAAGTCTTGACGACAATTTGTTATTAGGTATACCTAACAATAGAAAGTAGGTAAGGCTTATGAACGTTATTCAACGCCTCAGTTTTAAGGTTATTGCAATAGTACTGATGCTTGCTGGCTTGGCAGGTTGTAAATCCGAAATATCACCATCACGCGCTACTTTGACCTATCAAGGCAGTGGACCGATTAATATCGTGTGTACCACGGGTATGGTTGCTGATCTGGTTGCCAACATTGGTCAAAAGCATGTAAAGGTGACCCAGTTGATGAAAGCGGGTGTGGATCCGCATCTCTATAAAGCATCGCCTGGCGATATGAGGCTGTTTAACGAATCCGATGTCATTTTCTATTCAGGCCATCACCTGGAAGGGAAAATGACAGAGTTGCTTGAGCAACTGAATCGAAAGAAAGTTTCGCTACCTGTCACTGAAAAAATCGATTCACCTTCCCTGCTGCGAACAGAGGAAAACGTTGTTGACCCGCATCTGTGGTTTGATGTCAAACTCTGGCAACAGGCATCTTACTTTATTCGTGATGAGTTGTGCCGATACGATCCTTCTCACGCTGCGGATTATCGTGCAGCTTCCGCAGCATATGACAAGCAACTCGAAGAGATGGATAAGTATGCCCGTGAACAGTTGGGTACAATCGAGAAATCGCGACGTGTCCTTGTTACTGCCCATGATGCGTTCCGGTATTTCGGCAAAGCTTACGACGTGGAAGTCAAAAGCATTCAGGGAATCAGCACTGAAAGTGAAGCCAGCGTCAAGGACATCAATGAACTGGTGAATTTTATCGTTGCCAGAAAGATCAAGGCAGTCTTCGTGGAAACCAGTGTCTCCGAGAAGAACATCAAAGCACTGGTGGAAGGATGTGCTGCACAGAATCATGCTGTTATTGTTGGCGGAGAACTGTTTTCCGATGCACCAGGTGAAGAAGGCAAACCCGATGCAACTTATCTGGGCATGGTGAAACATAATGTCGATGTGATAGTCAAGGCACTGAAATGACAGCACCATTATTGGATGTTCATGATGTGACGGTGGCTTATCACCATAAGCCAGTGCTGTGGAACGTCGATTTCACCATTCACGAGCCTAGCCTGGTTGGAGTGATGGGCCCCAACGGCGCGGGCAAGAGCACGCTCATCAAGGCGATTCTGAACCTGGTGCCCAAGGCGAGTGGCGAAGTTACCCTGTTTGGGCAACATCTCTCCAAGGTCAGGCAGCGGGTGGGCTATGTGCCTCAGCGTGAAAGTGTCGATTGGGATTTCCCTATCAATGTGTTTGATCTCGTTCTAATGGGCACTTATGGCTCGCTGGGATGGTTTCGTCGGCCTGGCAAAAAGGAACGTGAGTGGGCCATGCACTGCATCGAAGAACTCGGCATTGCTGATCTGGCTCATAGGCAAATTGGACAGTTATCGGGTGGGCAGCAGCAACGTTCATTCCTGGCGCGTGCCTTGGCACAGAAAGCCGACATCTATTTCATGGATGAGCCGATGTCAGGTGTGGATGCTGCCACGGAACAGACAGTTTTCCAGATTCTCAAGCGACTGCGAAACGAGGGCAAGCTGGTCATGGTGGTGCATCATGATATTCGCACTGCCCAGCAGTATTTTGATCAGCTTCTACTTCTGAATACCCGTCTGGTGGCTGCTGGACCAACTCAGGAAGTATTCCAGCATGAGGCATTACAGCGTACCTACGGTGGCAGGCTGGTTGCCTTGGAAAAAGTAGGACTGGCGGTACGAGACAAGGTGCCGACAGCATGAGTCATCTCTTTACCTACAACACCATGCTGGTGATGGTTGGCACCGGTTTGCTTGGTGCAGTGTCGGGCTTGATCGGGTCGTTTGCAGTTTTGCGTAAACAATCGCTGGCAGGTGATACCTATGCCCATGCAGCATTGCCTGGGCTTTGCATTGCATTTCTGCTCGCGGGAGAGCGATCACTCCCAGCTTTGTTGCTAGGCGCTTTCCTCAGTGGTCTGCTGGGGCTGATGCTCGTCAGTCTGATCACGAGATATACCAAAGTCAAAACCGATGCAGCTTTGGGAATTATTCTGAGCACCTTTTTTGGTCTCGGGATTGTCATCAGCCGTATTGTGCAGAATCAAACCGCCACGGGAAGCAAGGCAGGTCTGGATTCTTACATATTGGGAAAGACAGCAGGGATTATTGCCAGTGATGTCTATCTGATTGGAGCTATTGGTTTACTCTGCCTGGCGACCATTCTCTTCCTCTTCAAGGAATTCAATGTACTCTGTTTCGACAGCGAATTTGCCAAAAGCCAGGGCTGGCCGGTGTTGTTCCTTGATTTTGTACTTCTGATGCTGTTGGGATTAGTCGTGGTGACCGGCTTGCCTGTGGTGGGAGTGGTCATGATGGCTGCCCTTTTGATTTTGCCTGCCGTGACGGCCCGCTTCTGGACTGAGCGGCTGGCAATCATGTTGCCAGTGAGTGCTGCATTCGGGGCCATCACCGGTCTGGTCGGTACTTTGCTTTCTGCCGAATTTGCCTATCTTCCAGCAGGGCCGATCATCGTGCTGGCAGGCACCGTGTTCTTTCTGATCTCGGCACTCTTTGCACCACGTCGAGGCTGGCTTGCACGGCTACGGCAGAGAATGAATCTCGATCTCACTGGC
Source organism: Planctomycetia bacterium (assembly GCA_016795155.1). NCBI lineage: Bacteria > Pseudomonadati > Planctomycetota > Planctomycetia > Planctomycetia bacterium. The sequence continues at coordinate 185,127 of JAEUIE010000015.1, forward strand.
AGTATGGTCGAATGGAAGACTGAAACGCCATGACATCCATAGCACTGTGGACAATCCTGGTTGGTGCGCTGGCGAGTGTCAATTGCAGCCTGGTGGGCAGCTTCCTGGTGTTGAGAAAGATGAGTCTGCTGGGCGATGCCATCAGTCATGCAGTGCTTCCCGGTATCGCCATCGGATTTATGCTCAGTGGCAAAATAACTGGCCCAGCCATTGTGCTGGGAGCTATGGGCATGGGCGTGTTGACTGCGATCCTCACTCAATGGCTCAGTCAATATGCACGGGTATCAGAAGACGCTGGCATGGGTGTGGTGTTCACTTCGCTGTTTGCTCTGGGAGTTATTCTCATCAACGTCGCAGCGAAGAATGTTGATCTCGATGCTGGTTGTGTGCTGTATGGGCAGATAGAGTTCACATCATCAAAAACCCTGACACTCGCCGGCCTGGATATTCCTGAGGCAGTAATCAGCCTGGGACTTATTCTCATCCTGATCGTTGCAATGCTCGCTGTACTCTGGAAAGAACTGAAACTCTCTGCGTTTGATTCCGAGTTGGCTGATACTTTGGGTTTTTCTTCTTACCTGATGCACCTTTTATTAATGTCGATGACGTCAGCAGTTACCGTCGCGGCTTTTGAATCTGTTGGCTCCATTCTTGTGGTTGCCATGCTCATTGTACCAGCAGCAACTGCATCACTACTGACTACACGATTATTCAACATGATGATCATGGCTGCTGGAACAGGTATTACATCCTCAATCCTGGGTTACATGCTCGCCGATGCCTGGAACACCAGCGTGGCAGGCATGATGGCAGTCTGTGCCGGGCTACTGTTCACAGGTGCAGTTTTTCTTTCACCTTCTCAGGGTGTTATTGTCCGGCTACTCAGGCAGATCAGATTGTCTTTGCGAGTCATGCGGGAAGATGTACTGAGTGCACTCTACCGTGCTCGTGAGAAATCACAATCAGGACTGCAGCAGGCTGCCTTGCTTCATAACAAGGGAAGCTGGCTCAGGCAATACACAATGAATGTCATGAAACGCCGCAAGTTGATTGATGAGGTGGATGGCAGGATTCATCTGACGCAACTTGGCTTACAGAAAGCGGAGCGGATCATTCGCACGCACCGTATCTGGGAATCGTATCTGCAGCGGAATGTGGCTTTACCTGCGGATCACTTGCATAGCCCTGCAGAATCCATCGAACATTACGTTGGGCCTGAACTGTTGGAAAGTCTGTCAGCCGATTTGAACCGACCCGCTGCGGATCCGCATGGCAAAGCCATACCAGGTCAAACCCTTAGTAACGAACCACCACTTCAGCAATGATGCGGTGCTCCAACAATCGTGGCGTTTCGGAAAGGGGGCGTTCATAGGTAACGCCAAACTCTGCCATGCGGTTGTAGCGTGCTTTCAAACCAACTGCCACCGTGACCAGATCGGAGCCAGTTGTTTGGGGTATTGACCAGTCGAGCATGGCATCGCCCTGCCCTAAACCTGCAGGATACACGCCACGGCCATCAGTCAGAATGCGGTAGTAATTGAATTCAGCGAGCGGATGAAGCCAGCCGAATAATTCGCGATCAAGGTGCAACTGGGTAAACAGCAAAGTGCTGCCGTCATTACTGAGCGGTGCGCGAACTCCAGCATTGCCCAGTAGATGCCAGAAACACCAGAACTCCTGGCCAAACGTCAGTATACCAGTGAGGCTTCCATCACTGGGGCGCTGAAAGACGCTCGCTTCACCGGTAGGTATTTCCAACTGCACCGCTGCTGATAACAGTCGTTGTTGTTCAACATCACGAATCAGTACATACTTGGCACCGAATGCCAGGTTGTTCCAACCATCGTTGCCTGGAGCATTTTCCGGATCGATAAAGGAATAACCATTCTTATCCATGAAGACCTGCCAGCGCTTGGTGAGTGCGACCCGGGTCTGCAACAGGTAAGACTGGCTGAAGGTATTACCGAGAACCTGATTGGATGGAGTCCAGTTGCCAACTCCCAGGAGGCGAGCTTCTGTTAAAGATCGCGGGTCTTTCGCCAACCACGGATTGCTGCTGGGCCCAATAAAGCGAGGAAATGCGCTATCGCTGCTGAGCGAAAGTAATGCTCCCAGCATAATCGGGAAGCCATCATCATCATTTATATGGTTGTCCAGATCAGGCTGATACCGTGGCACAGGCGGTACTTGATCGACTGTATAGGGATTATCCCCCAACTGAAGACAGCAAATCAATACAAATGCCAGCATCGAGCGGCCTCCCTGCCGTGACACACCTATTCTCTATCGAACGTGTCAAAGTATCGTCTGGAACATGGTTCGCATCATTTGCCAAGAGGACTGCTGTGACGTAGGCTACACACCAATAGTAACGACTATAACGGCTCTAACGCGGGCATCTGGGCGTTCATCGTTAGAGAATGGCCTTTTTCAGGATTCGTCAGGATATGCCAGTTTATGTACGTTAATATTGTCCAAGAGCTTATGGCTCTGACTCTTTCTGATTACACGGTCTTGATTACCCGGATGGATTAGGCGGCACAACAGCATGCCATTACGCTTCGCCTTTGCGCTGCACGATCATCAGCCTGTCGGCAATTTCGACAGCGTGATGTCCCAGGCTTATAACGACGCCTATTTTCCATTTCTCGATATTATCAGCCAGTATCCTGAACTCGCCTTCAGCCTGCATGTTAGCGGGCCGCTTCTCGAATGGCTCGAACGCAACAAGCCCGATCATCTTGGTGATCTGAAAGAACTCGTCAAAGCCGGTCAGCTTGAAATTCTGGGTGGTGCATACTACGAACCCATTCTACCGTTGCTGCCACGTCGCGATCGTGTGGGGCAGATTCGTCGTTATACTGAAAAACTCAAATCGGTATTTAATTGTGATGTCCGCGGCATGTGGCTCGCAGAACGTGTCTGGGAACCGAGCCTGGTGACCGATCTTCTCGAAGCTGATATTGAGTATACCCTACTAGATGATTATCACTTCAAGCAAGCTGGCATGGAAGAAGACGACCTGCATGGCTACTTCCTGACCGAAGACCAGGGATTTCTGCTTCGTATCTTCCCTATCAGCGAACCACTGCGCTACATGGTTCCCTGGAAAGATCCTTCGGAAGCCATTGCCTATCTCGATCTGCTGGCAGAAACCTATCCTGATTCGGTAGTCGTCTGTGCGGATGATGGCGAAAAATTTGGCTCATGGCCTGGCACCAATACCTTGTGCTACCAGAATCAATGGCTCACGAAATTCTTTGACCTGCTGCTCGAACGGCAGGAACAGGAAAAGATACAACTGGTTACGTTGTCGCAGGCGTTGGATGAAACTCCGCCTCTCAATACCATCTATCTGCCTGAATGCAGCTACCGCGAAATGACCGAATGGGCTTTACCAACAAGCAGGCAACTCAAACGACAGAAGTTGTTGAAGCAGTTTGAAGGCAAGGGTGTGCAGGAAGAAATCAAGAATAACCTGCGTGGCGGCATTTGGAGAAACTTCGCTTCCAAGTACCCTGAAGTGCGCGAGATGCAGGCTCGAATGATTGAGGTCAGCGATCACGTTGCTGCCGCTGCATCCAATCCTTCGATTGAGACAGCGATTCATGAACTCTATCGCGGCCAATGCAACTGCCCTTACTGGCATGGGGCGTTCGGCGGATTGTATCTGCCTCACCTACGCCAAGCCATTTTCAAGCATTTAATATCGGCGGACAATGTTTGTCTGCCTGACGATGTGGCTGCAGGTCAGCGGGTGGATATTGAACTGCATGATTTCAACCTGGATGGGCGGCGCGAACTGCGCATTGCTACGGCACTCTATGTTGCTTACTTCTGCCCGCATCAGGGTGGCATGCTTTACGAACTGGATATCAGGCCAGTGAAATACAACCTGCTGGCAACTATGACCCGCCGGCCCGAACCTTACCATGAAACGATCAAGCAGATCGGTTCGAGCAAGGTACAAGCGGGAGTCAATCCCGGGCAGCCGGCACAGTTCAAACAGGCTGAACTGGATCAGCAGCTGGTGTATGACAAGTATCCTCGCAAAAGTCTGATCGATCATTTCTTTCCTCTCGATACCACACTGGAAAACGTGGTGAAGCACAACGAGGAAGAATTGGGAGATTTTGTTCAAGGCCCATACATCAGGCGATTGATCGACCGTGACACACATCAAAGACTGCGTCTGTATCGACAGGGTAAAGTACGCAGCGATACCGTGCATGTTTCCAAGGAAATTGTCGCATCGGCAACCGCCAATACTTTAACAGTGCGTTATCGACTGGATGATTTGCCTGCCAAGCCAGATTATTATTTTGCTGTCGAATTCAATTTCGCAGGATTTCCATCAGATCAAGATGATCGCTACTATTATCATGCTGGCAAGAAGAATGCAGGCCCAACTCAGACATTGATTGATTTGAAATCTACCGATCATCTGGGCGTAGTAGATGAATACCTGGGGCTGGACTGCAGGTTGCAGACATCATCACCCGCAGGCATCTGGGCATTTCCAATAAGAACTGTCAGCCAGTCTGAAGCAGGATTTGAACTGGTACACCAGGGCGTTACGATGATTGCTTACTTCCAGCCACAACCGGACCCAGCCGGACACTGGGAAGTTGAAGTCGTATTAAAAATAGATGCACACCGACGTAAATCAGGTTAGTCATGCGTGTTGGCATCTTTGGCGGTTCATTTGATCCTGTCCACATCGGACATCTCATCCTTGCCGAGCAGTGTCTGGAACAAGGCATGCTGGATCGTGTCGATTTTGTTCCTGCCCCACGACCGCCGCATAAAGCGCAAGGTACCCATGCCAGCTTCGAGCAACGCGCTCAGATGTTATCTGCGGCACTCCAGGGACATAGCCAGTTTAGTGTAAACACTTGTGAACAGAATCGGCCTGGATTGAGTTACACGGTAGACACGCTGCGCCATCTGCACACCAGCGAACCAGGGAATGAGTGGTATCTGATTTTAGGCATGGACAGTGTACATGATCTGGAAACGTGGCGCGACCCACAGGGAATAGCAAAGCTCTGCACGTTGATGATTGTCAAGCGTCCAGGCATCAAACTGGATGAGCCACCTGAGTATTTCCGTTCGCACTATGTCGATGCACCATTGATCGAAATCTCCAGTACCGACATCAGGCAGCGAGTGGCAGATCAGAGGTCGATACGATACCTTGTCCCTGATTCTGTGAGAACAATTATTGAGAAAGAAAAATGGTACCGCCCTGTCAGCGGATAACAGCTCCCTTCACATCAAGCAACTGGGCTGAAGCCAGATTGTTGCCGAACTCCTTCTGATTGTTGAATGTCCAGACGACTCGTTTCTTACGGTCGATTTCAATCAGTTGCGGGTTTTCCTTGCCAGCATGACAGTTGCCAATGATGATATGCCCATTGGGGAGAACCTGAAGGGTGGTTACCCAGGCTAGTGTGATACCAGGGAGGTCTTTCTGGTCAACCTGCCAGACGATTTTCTTTTCTGGTGTTACCTCCAGAACGCGGTTGTTATTACCTCCTGCAATCAGCGTATTACCATTCGACAATCGCACAGCTCCATAAACCTCCACGCCGTGACCTTCCGGCCCATGGCCATTGCTGCGCGGGCGGTCATTCAGGTCGAGATAGAATTCCCAAATCAGTTTGCCTCGAGAATTATACTCGCGCACACAGCCATCACCTTCATGACATACCAGGTAATGGCCATTGGTCAGCACGCGAGCCATTCTCGTGTCACGATGATAATGAGGATTCTTCAGTGCCAATGGAAACTGTTTGACGATCTTTCCACCCTTGTCGACTTCGATGATTCTGCCATTTCCCGATTCAGCGATCATGGTTGTGCCATCATTCAGACGTTGAAACGCATGGATTTCGATCTTGCCGGTGTAACCCTCTCGAGGCTGAGCCTGGTACTTCCAGACAATTTCTTTCTTGGGATTGATTTCGACTACTTCAGTGTGATTCAGATGCGTGAGAATGTTGCCGTTGGGCAGGAGATGAAGATCGTGAACATCGTGTTTGCAGGGATATTCCCATTCGACATTGCCATCCATGCCGATGATGGCAATCTTCCCCGTAGCACGGTCTGCCGCCAGCACCCTGTGACGTACTGGTTCGTCACCAACTGCTGATGCCAGTGAACTTAAAGCGAACAGCAGTAATGCAACAGGTCGCAACATGTAATGCCCTCATCAATGTGTCATGGTGTGGTCGGAGGAGCCCAGATGGTAGCTGCAATGTAACGAAATTCACTGGATGTATCATTAAAATAGTAGACGGTAACCAGTTTACCATCGCTTCGAAGAACGGTACGTGGATAGCCCAGATCCCAATTGCCTCCATCTTTGCGCAGGATGATATCCTGGCTCCAGGTTTTGCCCTGGTCGCTGCTGATCTTGGCTCTGATGCCAAAAGGAGCACGGCGATAGCCGTACGTCACTACCAGTCTGCCATCAGGCAATTTCAGCATATGAGCCGGGTTGCCTGCATTGTCAATGCGGTTATCTTCTTCCAGTTTCCAGGTCCTTCCGTTATCTGATGAGCGATAGGGTTCAATCCACCAGCTTTTGGTCTGATCTGAATCAGCACGTCGGCGAATGAAAGAAAGCAACTCATTCGCTGACAACCGCACGGTGGATGGCATGATGGAGTAGCCACCTTTTCCGGGCTGAGTTCCGATCCACGACTGGAACTGCCAGGTCTTGCCGCCGTCTTTGGTATGAGCTGCAAAGGGCCAGCCTTCGTTGCCATCTTCTTTGGCAGCGGTGAGGTAAGCTGTCATTTCATGCTTGCCCTGTATTTCGTAATCGGAGCGGGCAAATATCCCCTTGCGATCAAATGTGGGCAACAAATATGGGCCATGCCAGGTTTTGCAGCGGTCATTGGACCAGTAGAAGTGTGAGTAGCCGTGGTTGCTACCCTTCATGCGAAATTGCATGGCAAAATCGGTATGTTTGAAATCAATGCTCTCGGTGCAGGGTTGGGGAGTAGCTTCTTTACCTTCCTTATTGAGGTATGAAGGCAGTTCGATTTTCCAGGTTCTGCCACCATCCACGCTGCGTGCAAATCGGGGCACCTGCGGCTGATTGCCGTCAATAGTGTGGCCGTTGGGATTATCCTTGTGGTAGCCTAGTGTAAAACCAACAACAATTTCACTGCCCCAGTTCCAGATGCCATTGTTGGCAGGCCAGCCGCCAAAGCGACCATTTTCGCGGAAGACTATGGAGTTCTCAGCCTTCACGTCGTGGTGCATCAGTGCAGGTGACAGGAGGCATGCGATCAGGAAAGTGAATGAATGCATAACATCATTGGCCTTGCAGGAGTTCAACTCTGGAGAGGTTCATTATAACATCTTCTGGCAGAGTCGATAAAGATTGTGAGTGACATGAAGATCAAGTGCAAGCCCGATGACTTTCGAGTGGAAGAATTGACAACGTGCGAAGCGGGTAGCGTAGGGGAATTCACTTATTATCAGTTGGAAAAGCGGAGCATCGGCACACCGGAAGCCTTGAAGCAGCTTTGTACCGCCTGGCGTGTTGATCAGAAACGTGTTCGCTATGGTGGATTGAAAGACCGGCACGCACACACCATGCAGTATCTGACCATTGAACACGGCCCGCAGCGAGACTATCAGGATCAATTGATCTCCGTTCGCTGTCTGGGGAAGCTCCAAGAGCCTTTTGGTCCACAATCATTTCATGGCAATCACTTTACTATTGTGATGAGGGATGTTTCCAAAGAGGAATATCCACTTATCATGCATGAGCTTGAAGCAATCAATCAGACGCTTATTGGCAATTATTTTGACGACCAACGGTTTGGATCAGTGAGCAGCGATCAGCAATATGTCGTCCGAGCATTGATTGATGGCAATGAAGAACTGGCGCTTCGGCTGGCACTGACCACCTACTATGAGCACGATAAATCAAAAGAGAAAAGAGCCAAACAACTGCTTACACAAGAGTGGGGTAACTGGAAATCATTGTCGAATAAACTGCCTCCAGGATATCTGCAGGGGATTGCAAGGCATCTTGCACAGCAGCCTGATGATTATCGTCGGGCGTTTACACTTATCCCATATTTCTTGCGAAACATGTATCTGTCTGCTTATCAAAGTCATCTTTGGAATCGGATGTTGCATGCATGGATCATGACTCATTTCCCTCAGGAACATTCAGGCTTCATTCAGCAGAAACATCATCAGTTAGCCATGCCGGGACTTTTGGATGAGGAAACCCGAATTCAGTTGAAGGAACTGACGATTCCACTGCCATCATCCCGTTGTGAACCGTTGGCAGGTCATCCAGCGGAAGAGGCAATTCAATCAGTATTGGCTCAAGAAGGGCTGAGCATGAAGGCTATTCAACTGAAGCAATATCGCGAACCATTCTTTTCGAAGGGAAATCGCAATGCGTTTTATCAGCCTGCAGAGTTTGCATTTGAAACAGGCTGGGACAAGCTGCACAAGGGCCATCGCAAAATAACGATGAAATTTTCCCTGCCCCGCGGGTCGTATGCAACGCTGCTGGTCAAGCGGGTTACGACATGGAAGAGGATTTCTGAATCGTAATTCATCTCGATTTCAAGGCAGGGTTGTTTTACACTTTTATCATGAGTGATATGACACAAATCCTTAACGCACTGGATGCAGGAGATCAGTCTGCTGCTGGTTCGCTATTCCCGCTGGTCTATGACCAGTTACGCAACCTGGCGGCATTCCATATGTCGAGCGAGGCAGTGCAGCATACTTTGCAGCCGACAGCCTTGGTGCATGAAGCATTCATGCGGCTGATGCAGGCTGAAAGCGGTTCGACGCCTATTTCCTTTACCAGCCGCAGACATTTCTTTCTGGCAGCATCAGAAGCGATGCGACGCATCCTGATTGATCATGCCCGTGGCAAAGGTCGAGTAAAGCGAGGAGGCAAGCTAGCGCGAATGCCACTCGAAGATATTGCCGGTACGCTGACGGACCCTGGAGAACTGCTTTGCGTGAATGAACTGCTCGACAAGTTTGCGGAGAAATGGCCAAGGCGAGCGGAGCTTGTTAAACTGCGACTTTTCTCCGGCTGCACTATTCCAGAGTGTGGCGAGTTGCTGGGTATCTCCGCTTCCACGGCGGAAGACGATTGGACTTATGCCCGGGCCTGGCTGGGACGTGAATGGATGAAGTCGAAAGATCGTGACGATACTACCAGCGAGTAATACTGCTTGATGCATTTACTTGTTGTTTGAGATTGCCTGCAATTGTTCCTTCCAATGATTGACTGCATCAAGCTTATTCCAAGCCTGATACAACTGGATGCAGGAATGCATCAAATCGGCCTGCACTTCCCGATACACCAGTTTCTGTTCTCCCTTGGGATTAGATTGCTTCAGCATCTGCCATCCTTGATGCAACAGTTTCTCTGCTGGCTCGTACTGCCTGAGCCCCGTCAGTGTATCTGCATGGATAGTATTTAGCTTCGCCTGCTCCCATGCAGGTTTTCTTGATAAGCTTTGCTGCAGTTTCAAGCATTGCAGAATAAGTGGTTCTGCTTCAGTGTATTTTTTCTGCATATTCAAATTGTTGGCGAGTTGGGAAAGTGCAAATTGTTGTGCAGCAGGATCGGTACTAGACATCTCAGTTGATAATTTTCTTCTTAACTCTTCAGCTTGTTCAGGTTTACCAAGCCGTTCGAGACTGTCTAGGTATCGAGTGACCGCAGTGAGTTGCTCTTGATTGGTTGCTTTGAAGGAGTTCTTCATCTCCTGCATCAAAGGTGAAAGTAGTTTTACAGCTTTGTCCATGTCACCAGCATATTGGTATGCAGTTGCCAGATGGAGCGTGGCTTTTCTGGTGTTCGTTGCCTGGGTACCTTCCTTGCCGAGCCAATATTGGTAGTACTTTTCGTAGACAGAAATGGCCTTGTTTGCATGCCCTTGTTTCTGATATGCAAGAGCGAGATCAGGAATAATGGCCAGGGTGTCAAGATTCTGATCTCCACTTCGTTTGCGTCGTGCTTCGTATACCTTTTCGAGTAAAGCTATAGCCTTATCGTCCTGATCTTCTACAAGGTAAGCAGCTCCCAAAGAGTGCATGCTCATCAATGTGTATTCATGGTTGTCGCCAAACTTCTGGGTAATGGGTGTTATCGCCGGTTCCAGCAACTGGATTGCATCCTGGTGACGATTGCCTTTTCTCAAGCAGTTAGCCGTATGGATGCAATTAATCAAAGTCTCCGGATGCGTTTTGCCATAAAGGCTGGTGTAGATTCGTTCCAGCTTTTCGTACATCGGCAGGGCTTTGGTATGGTTCCCATCGAAGTTGTAACAGAGTGCCAGGATGCGTGTTAAATGCAAGGCAACAGCATGATCTTCAGAAAGAATTTTAATGGCTGTTGCGTAATCAGGCTCAAGCAGCTTGATGGCTTCAGGAACATTGCCGGTTCTGGCGATGACATATGCCAACTCCGCCCGACTCGACATGACGTACTCATTATCCTTTCCATACTTTCTTGTTCTTCGTTCAATCAGTTTTTCCCAAAACTCTTTCGCCTGCGGATAGTGTCCCAGTGAAGTATGAGCAGCAGCCAGGCGATGGAGTGTATCGAGTGTCTGCTTTTCATCTTCTCCAAGGAGTCGTTCTTCTTCCTTAAGAATTCCAGGCAGCAAAGATATTGCTTCTCGATAGTTGCCGATCCGGACCAGAACATCCGCCAACTCTGATTTGTATAGCGGAATAATCGATGGATCAACATCCTGAATAGGCTCAATCAATTCAACAGCACGTTTGAAATGTGCAACTGCCTGTCGATGCTCTCCTACTTTGACAAGCGATCTGCCGAGGGTTCTGCGAATGACTGCTTCGTGATATGGTTTATCCGTAAATCGTCCTTCGATGGATATGGCTGCGTTCTGAATGGCATCAGTCAGTGAAATCTGAGGATTAACTTTCTGTCCGCGCGATTTCTGCCATGCTGGGTCGGCCTGGCGGAAGACATCAACCAGGAAAAAATCAATAATCGAATTGGATATCTTAATCTGCTCATCCGTTTTCTTTTTTTCCTTTTCAACCTGTTCAAGGCGTGTTTTGGCAACCGATTCTGCTTCCGATGCAGCGTTGGCATGTTCTTCCGATTTGAACATCGCCCAGGTGGTGCCCGTTAAGCCGGTCAGCAGAGCCAGGACTACTAATGAAGCAGCAACAACAAAGCCACGGTTCTTGACCACAAATTTCTTCAATCGATAACTGGCAGATGCGGGGCGTGCCAGAACAGGTTCATCAGCGAGGTATCGCATCAGATCCTGAGCCAAGGCTTCAGCTGAGGTGTATCTGCTTTCGCGATCCTTTTCCAGCGCTTTCATCACAATCGAGTCAAGATCACCTCTAATCACCGAAGATCGAGAAGTGCTGGCTGAACCCAGAAGTGAATCACGCTTCATCACGGCAATACTTGGCTTGGCTGGCTCTCGTTGCCGAATCGCCTGCAGCATCGAAGACAGTCCCGTCTTTTCAAAATCTGATCGTGGAAAAGGAACGGTGTCGGTCAGTATTTCGTACAGAATGATTCCCAGAGAATAGATATCTGAGCGTGTATCGATATCGGCTCCAAACGCTGACTGCTCAGGCGACATGTATTCAGGAGTCCCCACCAAGGCACCAAATTCGGTCTGCAACAGGGGATTCAGGTTTTTGTCCTCAAGCGATTTCACTGTACCGAAATCGATGATGCGAGGAACAGGCTTGCCATCGACCGTGGTAACCAGAATATTGCTTGGTTTCAGGTCGCGATGAATGACACCTTTCTGATGAGCATGATGAATAGCCTGGCAAATCTGAATCATGATCAACAGCCGAGCCTTCATGGATGATTCGGAAGACTTGAAATACCGAGTCAGGGTTTCACCCTGAATATACTCCATGACAAAATAGGGACTGCCATGTGCGGTGATGCCAGCATCAAAGACTCTGGCAATGCCTGGATGATTCATCAGCGCCAGTGCCCGCTGTTCCAGTTCAAACCTGGCCACCATGGATGGCAGAGCAATATGCCCGCGAATAATCTTGATCGCTACCTGCCGCTGCACCGGTTCCAACTGATCTGCCAGGAAAACCGCACCCATGCCTCCTTCGCCCAGCAGTTTGTTGATGCGATACTTGCCTTCAAACAGACAGCCTTGAGTCAACTGAGTGTGGAGTGATTCAACTCTGGTATCAGTGGAAGCAGTGTCAGTATGCTTTGATGCAGCGCCTTCATATAGCTGATGAGCCTGCAGCAGATGAACAATATCCTGACGCAATAGCGTATTGCCATTGCAAGCACTTTCCAGAAACGCATCACGTTCGGACAAAGGCAGCTTGCAAGCCACTAGGAATATTTCACTTTCCTGCATACTAACCTCGTGTTTCAGTTAATACAGGTTCTGCAAGGATCATAGTAATATCGTGGTAATCATATCGTGTACTAAGATAAGCGATAATCCGCCAGAAAATCCCCGTCTTGTTTGAGTTCAACTATCCTGGAAATGAGATTTTTAAGAAACAGGTATGATTCATTTTCAGTCTTTGATCGTCCGCCATGCTTTTCGGATTTTCTGTTCAATTTCTTCATTGCCAACCAGGTGATACATCTGTTTGAGGAACAATCGCAGCCTGTCTGATTTTCCAGGTGGTCTGTATCGATCGACAATATCGAGCAGCCACTGCGCCGTAGCTTCATCCTTTACCTTAACAAAGAGATGATCCCTGATATTACCGCCAACGAGGTAACTTATATTGGCTTCTGGAACTTCATAAGGTGGGCAGAGATGCCAGCCATCGCCCTGCACTACCGTTTTGCCGCGATATTCTTTAACCCGCGTGCTGGCTGTGAAAGTACTCCACACAAAATAACGGCGTGGCAAACCGTAACTGATGACAGTGACTACCTGACCACTGATATCATCTTCGGTCACGAGTCTGCCGTACAGCGGACCGAATTCCAGGCGATGAGGCAATTGTCCTTCCACATTCACGTTCATGTAATGGAGATGGACGGGTACATCGGGCACTGACAGATTCCCTGCGATTTCCGCAACAACCGTTGCCGATATTCAGCTGAAAATACCATTGCGTGCCGTAGTCGTCGAGCATAAAGTGCCAGCAAATTCGTACTATTTCAACCAAATGAGCAGCCTTGGAACGATTATTCTTTGCAATTTGGATGTCCATTCGAAACAATACTCGCTGATGGTTGATCTACGAAGTTTTCAGCCCGCGAAAGTTACCCATGATGAATCGACGAACTGCAATGATCTCACTTCTCTCTGTGGTGCCTTCAAGCATCGTGTTTCTGATGCAGCCAGAAAGTGTGGCATCGGAAAACCCTTTACAACTGAAGCTGACATTACGATCAAGAGCATCTGCGCCCGGACAGCCAGCGGTAGCTGCTTCAATGAAGCCGGTTTCATGGAATCCACATAAGACGGCGATCATTGTCTGCGATATGTGGGATCAACACTGGTGCAAATCCGCTGCTCAGCGGGTAAACGAACTGGCCGTGCCCATGAATGAGATGCTTAAGACAGCCCGTTCGCAAGGCGTGAAGATCATTCATGCTCCCAGCACTTGCATGGATTTCTATAAGAACAGCGGGCAACGACGTCATGCCATGGAGGCTCCTTTTCATCAAACGCCGATTCCGCTGGCAACTACCCAGCGATGGGGCACAGCCTGGTGCTGGCCTGACAAATCGCGAGAAGGAGTTCTGCCCATCGATGATTCCGACATGGGATGCGACTGCGAGAAGAAATGCGAAATACGATCACCGTGGACTCGGCAAAATTCTCTCATTGAAATTGCGGATCAAGACGCGATCACCGACAACGGCCAGGAAACCTGGAACCTGCAATGTCAGCATCAGATCGACCATGTGATCTTGTGTGGCGTGCATTTGAACATGTGTGTCTTGGGCAGGCCCTTTGCTATCAGGCAAATGGTCAAACTCGGCAAAGATGTCGCCTTAATGCGGGATATGACCGATACGATGTACAACCCAGAGAGACCCCCATGCCAGACGCACTTTGCTGGCACGGATCTAGTGGTTGAACATGTGGAGCGTTACTGGTGTCCCAGCTTTCTGAGCAGTGATATTACTGGTAAGCCTGCATTTCGATTCAAAGGTGATACACGCTGAGAGCAGTCTTAAAAGAAAAACGCCGCGCTGACATTGTCAGCGCGGCGTATGTATTTGTATCCAATCTTGTTATTTCTTGGCAGTTTTGCGGAAGGATGGATCAAGATCGAATCTGTCAAGATTCATGACCTTGTTCCATGCAGCAACGAAGTCGTTCACAAATTTCTGCTGAGCATCATCGCTACCATAAACTTCTGCAATGGCTCGAAGCTGTGAGTTGGAACCGAAGATGAGGTCTGCCCTGGTGCCTGTCCACTTGACCTCACCGGTCTTACGGTCTTTCCCTTCGAAAAGCCCTTCACCTTTGTCCGACTTCTTCCATTCCGTATTCAGATCGAGCAGGTTGAGGAAGAAATCGTTGGTAAGAGTTTCCGGGCGTTTGGTGAACACACCCAGCTTTGAATTGCCGGTATTGGCGTTCAAGGCTCGCAAGCCACCGACCAGCACAGTCATTTCAGGGGCAGTGAGCTTGAGCTTGTGAGCGCGATCTACCAGCAGTTCTTCAGCAGATTGAGGCAGGCCAGCACGCAGGTAATTGCGGAAGCCATCAGCTTTTGGTTCCAGTACAGCAAACGAATCAGCATCGGTCATTTCCTGAGTTGCATCCATGCGTCCCGGAGAAAACGGTACGGTTACATTGTGCCCTGCCTTCTTCGCAGCTGATTCGACCGCTGCACATCCTCCCAGAACAATCAAGTCTGCCAGCGACACTTTCTTGCCACCAGTCTGAGTCTGGTTGAATTCCTGCTGGATTTTTTCCAGAGATTGAATCACCTTGGCTACGCCAGCCTGCTGGTTGACTTCCCAGTCTTTCTGGGGAGCGAGTCGAATGCGTGCACCGTTGGCGCCACCTCGGAAATCACTGCCCCGGAAGGTGGATGCTGATGCCCATGCTGTCGTTACCAGTTGGGAAACGGGTATGCCCGCTTCAAGAATCTTACTCTTGAGGCTGGCAACATCCTTTTCATCGATCAGGGGATGATCGACATCAGGGATGGGATCCTGCCACAGTTGGGCCTTAGGAACTGATGTTCCAAGCAAACGGGAAACTGGTCCCATATCGCGATGAGTCAGCTTATACCAGGCTTTGGCAAAAGCTTCATCGAACTGATCGGGGTTCTCGTGGAATCGTTTCGAGATCTTGGCATAGGCAGGATCCATCTTCAATGCTATGTCGGTGGTGAACATCATGGGAGCATGCGACTTGGATTTGTCGAATGGGTCAGGCACTATTCCCTTGGCGTTCTCATCAGTTGGGGTCCACTGCCAGGCGCCTGCCGGGCTTTTGTTCAGTTTCCAATCATAACGGAACAGGTTATCGAAATATCCGTGCGACCACTTCGTTGGTGTGGCAGTCCAGGCGCCTTCCAGGCCGCTGGTGATGGTGTCGCCCGCCTTGCCTTTGCCAAATTTGTTTATCCAGCCAAGCCCCTGCTCTTCGATGTCGGCTGCTTCAGGTTCCGGCCCTACATTCTTATCCGGGCTGGCTGCACCATGTGCTTTGCCGAATGTGTGCCCACCTGCGATTAAGGCAACCGTTTCTTCGTCATTCATGGCCATGCGACCGAATGTTTCGCGGATGTCGCGAGCAGCAGCCAGTGGATCAGGTTTGCCATTGGGGCCTTCAGGATTGACATAAATCAAACCCATCTGCACAGCTGCGAGAGGGTTTTCCAGTTTACGATCGCCAGTGTATCGTTTGTCATCGAGCCATTTGCCTTCTGGTCCCCAGTAGATATCTTCCTGCGGTTCCCAGACATCTTCACGGCCACCGGCGAATCCAAAGGTCTTAAATCCCATCGATTCGAGTGCACAGTTGCCTGTGAGAATCATCAAGTCGGCCCAGGAAAGTTTATTCCCGTATTTCTGCTTGATTGGCCAAAGTAGTCGGCGAGCCTTGTCCAGGTTGGCATTATCGGGCCAACTGTTAAGCGGAGCAAAACGCTGGGTGCCGTAGCGAGCGCCACCGCGACCATCTGCAACTCGATAAGTGCCTGCACTATGCCAGGCCATGCGAATAAAGAATGGTCCATAGTGTCCATAGTCGGCTGGCCACCATTCCTGGGAATTGGTCATCAATTTCATGATGTCTTTTTTCACTGCATCCACATCAAGCTTCTTGAATTCTTCCGCATAGTTGAACTGCTGCCCCATGGGATTTCCTGCAGGCGAGTTCTGATGCAGAATGTTCAACTTCAACTGATTGGGCCACCAGTCCTTATTGGTGTAATTGTTCATCGGAGCGGCAGCCTGTTGAGCAGGTACCGCTTTTTTAACACTGATGGTAGCCCCGGTTACCGGGCATGTGCCGCCGGATGCCATCAGAGCTTCGGTATCAGAATGTCCACCAGCAGGCGGTGAAGCAGGAGCAGTCTGTGCAGGAACACTGGTAGCCAGGCACAGAGCTGCAATGCCTGTTGCCAATGAAGCCAGTCGTGTTGACTTGCGGATTGTCATTTACGTTCTCCCTGGAATTCGAGATTCTGCAAGGCAGTCGGTATGCTGAACATCAGCCTTGCTCCAAACATTAGTATCGCGAAAACCGAACTTGCGTCCAATGCATTGCAAGGATAACTGCTATGCATAAAATGCATAGCAGAACAATAAATTGGACAAGGAGATTCTATTTGGAACTGGAACAATTGCGACATTTTCTGAAAGTAGCGGAACTCGAAAATTTCTCTCGCGCTGCCGAGCATATTCAGTTATCTCAGCCATCGCTCAGCAGGTCGATTGCCAGGCTCGAGGAAGAACTGGGGCAACCACTCTTTGAGAGACAATCCCGCCGGGTTGTCCTCAATGACGCTGGTCGGCTCCTGCTGGATCATGCCCGCAATATCCTTCTGATGGCTGACGATGCCAAAGCTGAAATCTGCGATGATGGACAGTCAGGCAAAGTCCGCGTCGCCGCGATTCCTACCATCGCACCTTACTTTCTTCCCGAATGTCTGCAGTCGTTTCATCTGCAGTTTCCCAGGGCACATGTCATTGTGCAGGAAGATACAACCGATAATCTGTTGAAGAAGATCGCAGAAGGTGAAGTGGATATAGCCATCGCTGCCTTACCCATAACTGCGAAGTATGTCGAAGTAGAACCTCTGTTTGAAGAAGAGTTGCTACTAGTTACCAGTAACGGTCATCCACTCGCCCACAAGAAGGCCATTCGAGCCAATGATATCGAAGAACTTCCCTTCGTGCTGCTCGGTGAAGCGCACTGTCTCTCAGATAATGTAATTACTTATTGTCGACAGAAATCGTTTCACCCTGTTTCCGTTGAACGTACGAGCCAGCTGACCATGGTGCAGGAACTTGTAACCCTGGGGCATGGCATCAGCCTCGTTCCCGCCATGGCGTGTGCTCGCGATACCAGCAACACCCGTGTGTACCGTTCTCTGACCGGTCAGAAGCCCACTCGCATAATTGCCATGATTTCCAACCCATACCGTTATCACAGCAAGCTGGTGCGCCAATTTCAGGAACATGTAAAAAAAGGCTGGAAGGCGTAATGGGGTAGTTTCGATTCAATTCAGTCCACCACAAGATGCCATGCAGTTCGGGCTACTCATTGGTGTCTACTCACGCAAAACAGATTATGCAACTGGCTGATCCACACTACTCGCCCGTTCTGCAAGTTGACGCACCTGGCGACAAAGTGCATTGAGCACCACATTCACAGGGTCGGTTGTAGAATCCGAGGTATCCATGATGTCATTCAAATCCAGGCTGTACGCTGTCGTCTGCTGAACAGCTTCCACGGTTGTGAACTGTGGTTGAGACTGGATCACTCCCAGCAAGCCGATGATTTCTCCCTCCCCCATGGTGCCGAGAATCTGCTTTAGCCCATCTACTTCCCTGCTGAGTTGCACTTTCCCCTTTTCAATTACCATGAACTTATTGACCGGCGAACCCTCTCGAAGGAGGATGGAACCAGTAGAATAACTGCGTCGCTGCTTCCGCAGTTTCGCCTGTCTGAGCTGACTGCCTACGACACGGATGGCCATGCGTAAGACCAGGCCGACGACTGCCCCTGTCACGATGCCAATGATATTTGCCATCATATCAGCAACATCAAACGTGCGGGCATTCAGTGGCTGCAGATACTCAATGCCGATACTCATCAGAGCAAGCACTACCAGCGCAGGCAGACAAAGTGCAGTTCGAACGCCAAGGACAAAGATGGCGGAAAGCACTGTATAGCCACCAAAATGCAGCAGCTTGTCCATCGATACGGTGTATTCGGTACGTCCTACCAGGCTGGCTACCACAACAATCACCAGCCCTGCCAGCCCAGCCAGCACAATCAAGGTTCGGGCCCACATGGGGATTTCGTAGACAGTGCTCGAGAGTACCGACGATAGTGACTTTGGTCGTGAAGAGCTCATGGTATCTGTTGATTAAAAATCAGCGGGAATGGATAACACCGGGCAGTGGGCGTTCTGCAGTACCTGTTCAGTCGTTGTGCCTCGCAGCATATCGAGAAATCCTTGCGAACCTTTGGTGACCATAATGATGAGATTGGCACCACCCTCTTCTGCAGCATTAAGAATTTCTGTAACTGGTCGCCCCTCTCTGCTGATCTTAACCACCTTCCACGGACCTTCAGGTACAGTAACATGGGGATAGGATTGATCAGCCCCAACATGCAACAGAGTGAGCGTTGCATTATTTTTGCCAAAAGCCGTCAGCGCCCGCAGGGCGCGTTCAATAGCACCGCCTGCTGGAGGGGTATGATCAACAGGAATCAGAATATGATCCAATGTGACATGCCCGTCATCCGGAGAAACACAGCCGTGTACTCCTGAAGGCACAAAGAGCGTTGGCAACGCCATCTTGCGAGACACCTGTTCAGCAGTGGAAGGCTTGAGCCAATTGGCTAATCCCGTGCGCTGCCGGGTTGCAAGGACCAGCATATCTACCGATCCCTTGTCCAGATAGCTGGAAATGCCGCCAACAATATTGCTGGTGTCATACACATTGATTTTCTCGATCTCAATTCCCAGTTTGGATACATCAGCTCGCCGGGCACCCGGCTCCAGCATCCCCCACCGCTGGAGCGTCTCGCGCACGGAAGGAAAACTGTCCCAATCCGCATGCTTGTCCCTGCTCACATGCATGATGGTCAATCGGGCATGATTGTTGACTGCCAGCCGCAATGCATGAGCAAAGGCGAATTCTGAATCTTCTGAGAAATCCGTTGCATGCAGAATATACTTGGCAACTTCACTGAAACGATTGGGAACAGTTTCGCTGGACATGGTTAAACTCCGTTGATCAAAGCCGATTCCGTACCGACCATCAAGTTGGAATTATGTTAAGTGTTCAACGCCTGTGCACAAAGTTGTTTGTGACAAAATGCTTGGAATTTATTACTCTGCTGATGCAATTGTTGCAATTTAGTTCTAAGCGAAACACAGCTTGACCTAATATCGTTTTTGGTTATCTAACATACCCGGTGCACGTTGCTCATTTGACCAAAGGTCGAAATAATCCATGAACTGGCGTTTGCACTGGATTTTGTTCATCGCATTATTTCATACATCAGATGTCTGCTCGCAGGATTTTGCAACTCGTACAACATCAACCTCTTTTGCGACTGCTTCCGAAAATAATACACTTCCAAATGCTGCATTTCCCAATGTGCCAAGGCTGAATTTTCTGTCTTCCGACAGCCGACCTGATTCAGTGGAAGACTGGTTGACACAATCCATCAAAGTACGTGGTCGAATCGAGACTGACGCGATCCTGGCCGTGCAATCTAGCGAAAGCAAGGAAATCATCGGTGATTTGCGGAATGGCTACGGCTTCCGGCGAATGAGACTGGGGGCCCAGGGAACCATTGGCGATGTCGCCCGGTGGGTTTCTGAAGTCGAGTTGGCTGGAGGTACTCCGAGACTACGTGATGTGTTCATTGGCTATCAGATGTTTCCCTGGGTGCGTGAATTACGTGTCGGCTACTTTCGTGAGCCGTTCAGTCTGGAAGGAAATACCAGTACGAATTTCATGACTTTCATGGAACGTTCTCCACTGAATGAACTGGATCCTACACGGAATTGGGGGGTATGCGGGTACTGGTGGCCTGATGATGAGCGCATGACAGCTGCACTGGGTGTATTTCGTGATGGCACCAATAATGGCGGACAAAGTCAAGGCGATGATGATGCCTGGGCACTTACAGGACGAATTACCAGTTTGCCAGTTTATGTGCCTGATGATGATAATTTCCAGTTGCTGCATCTGGGTTCCGCCATCTCCCTACGTTCTCCGAAAGATGGACTGGTAATCTTTGATCCCGGTGTGGCGTCAAACCTGTTGACGGTTTCCGATGATCCTGCATCTCCATTTCTGCCTGCCGTAATTTTTAATGCCAACAGCCAGCAGATTTATAATCTCCAAGCGGCCTGGGTAAACGGCTCTGCGTCCTGGCAGGCAGAATGGTTTGCTACTTCCATTCAGCAAACAAATGCGGGAACCGTCTTCCTGCATGGTTTCTACATCGATTACACCTATTTCCTGACTGGTGAACACCGGGGATATGATCGTACTCGCGGTGCGTTTGATCAGGTGAAAGTACTACGCCCTGCACTTCGTACTAGGGACGATCCTCGTGGAGGGATGGGCGCCGTCGAGTTACTGGCGCGATTCTCCTATGCTGATTTCAATTCGCCCAACATGCCGCCTGCCATCTCCGGTGAACCTGCAGGCGCATATCTGTATCAACTCACACTGGGCGTCAATTGGTATCTCAATAACTACATGCGCATGATGTTTAACTACACTGCTGCCATGCCGGATGACATCAATCAAGATCCCACCATGGCACACTTATTCAGTTTTCGCTTTGCACTTTTCTGGTAACCGAGGTTTGCTGCTTTTCCATTTCCAGAATCGCCTGAGTCGTTTTCAGTATCGTATCGGGTGACAGCGAAATGGAATCAATGCCACAACGAACCAGGAACTGAGCGAATTCCGGATAATCACTGGGAGCCTGGCCGCAGATTCCAATCTTCTTCCCGAGTGCCTTCACTCGCTTGATGACATCTTCAATGAACCGCATGACAGCAGGGTTGCGCTCATCGAAGAGATGTGCCACAATGCTGGAATCACGATCCAGCCCAAGGATCAGTTGCGTAAGATCATTGGAGCCAATCGAGAAACCATCAAAGATCCGGGCGAAATCTTCCGCAAGCACCACATTGCTGGGAATCTCGCACATGACATAAACTTCCAGGCCATGCTGTCCACGTTTAAGTCCAGCCTTCTCCATTACGGCAAGAACCTTTTCTCCTTCTTCGACCGTTCTACAGAAGGGAATCATCAGTTTGATGTTGGTCAGTCCCATTACTTCACGGGCTTGCCGCATCGCTTGACATTCAAGCAGGAAGCCCTCCTGGTAGCGGGGATCGTAATACCGGCTGGCGCCACGGAAACCTATCATCGGGTTTTCTTCATCAGGCTCAAACGGCTTACCTCCAAGCAGGCCTGCATATTCGTTCGACTTGAAATCGGAAAGCCGGACGATGACATCCCTGGGATAGAATGCTGCTGCCAGTTGCCCGACACCTTCCGCAAGTTTTTCCACAAAGTAGTCTGCCTTGTTGGGATGATTTCTGGTCAGGCGGGCAATCTCTTCCTTGTCCTGGCCGGCTGGCAGTTCATCGAATCGCAGCAGCGCCAGCGGGTGCACTCGAATAAAGGATGAGATGATAAATTCTTCTCTTGCCAGGCCAACACCATCATTGGGAAGGCTGCAAAGAGCAAAGGCCTTATCCGGATCGCCCAGGTTCATCATCACTTTGGTTCGTGGGCGAGGCATTTTGCTGACATCAATCGTGGTACGCTCAAAGGGCAACTTGCCATCGTACACCTTGCCTACATCCCCATCCGCACAGGAAACGGTGATAGGCTGGCCTGGCTTTAGTAACGCGGTTGCCTGTTCCGTCCCGACCACACAGGGCACACCGAGTTCGCGGCTGACGATGGCAGCATGGCAGGTGCGACCACCCCGGTTGGTTACCACCGCTGCAGCCATCTTCATCGTCGGTTCCCAATCGGGATCAGTCATGTCAGCAACCAGTACTTCTCCCTGACGAAATGAACTCAGTTCCTCCGTACTACGGATAACGCGTACCGCACCAGCCCCGATTCGCGCTCCGACACTTTTGCCTTGAAGAATGACCTTTGCCTTCTGTTGCAGTTCGAAGATTTCAATTTCTGCCTTTTTCTTCATCGCATGAACTGTTTCAGGTCGGGCTTGCAGGATAAAGAGCCTGCCACTTTGCCCGTCTTTTGCCCATTCGATATCCATGGGAACGGCTTGTCCCGACTTATTCGAATAATGCTTCTCGATGAGACATCCCCAGCGCGCCAGCGTCAGCACTTCATCATCAGTCAGACTCAAGCTCTGCTGTTGTTCCTGTGGCACAGCCACGATGCGTGTACTTTTACCGCCGCGGCTGGCGTAGATCATTTTTTCATGCTTTGAACCGATCCGCCTTTTAATAATCGGGATAAGGTCAGTATTTTCGAGCATGGGCTTGAAGACGAGAAACTCATCAGGGGCAACACGGCCTTTGACAATAGTTTCACCTAGTCCAAAGGCACTGTTGATCAAGACGACATCGGGAAAACCGCTTTCGGTATCGAGTGTAAAAAGCACACCGGAGCAGGCCAAATCTGAACGAATCATCTTCTGCACGCCTATTGAAAGCGCGACTGCAAAGTGATCAAATCCCTTATCCACTCGGTACGAAATCGCGCGATCGGTAAAGAGCGAAGCCAGGCACTGTCTGCACGTATCGAGCAATGCCCGCTCGCCGCGAATGTTCAGGAACGATTCTTGCTGACCGGCGAAACTCGCGCCGGGTAAATCCTCGGCCGTAGCGCTGGAACGTACTGCAACATCGGGGTCCTGTCCAAATTCCTTGCCCAATTTCCGATAGGATTCAACGATGGAAGTTTGCAGATCTTCAGGTAATGGGGTATTCAGAATGGCATCGCGAATGGCTCGGCCACGTTCTGCCAGGTCAGCCAGATTACCGGTATCAAGCCCTTTAAGGTATCGCTTTAGAACTTCGGCCAGTCTGCCTTCTTTTATCACTGCACGGTAACCATCCGCGGTGACTGCAAACCCATTCGGAATAGCAATCCCTTGAGGCGTCAGTTCCCGGTACATCTCTCCCAATGAAGCATTCTTGCCTCCGACCAGTGGTACATCTGCGATGGAGAGTTCGGAAAACCAGCTAATATATCGGGACATATTGGCTCCTTTTTCAGCAGATGCGGGGTAGCGGCGAACCACTGGGTTCATCCAGTGATTGTTCCCGCCCCAAGGTTCGGCGAATAATCACGGGAGTTACAGCACGAGACTCAACTCTGCCAATGATCGCAGCGTGACGTGAGATTTCAACCTTGCGAAGTATCGAAACTGCCTCTTCGGCATGTTGTGCTGAAACTGCCATCAGCATTGTTCCTTCGCATGCCAGATGCAGAGGCTCTAATCCCAGCAGTTCACAGGCGCTGCGGGTAACTGCATCAATCGGGATGCAACTTTCATCAACGAATAGCGTCTTCTGGCTGGCTATTGCCCATTCATGCAGTACAGCAGTGATTCCGCCACGGGTGGCATCACGCATGGCACGCACTTCGCTGCCAATTCCAGTTCGCAATGCACTGATGGCAGGGAGCAACAATGCTCCATCACTGCTGGGTGCAGGGTGGAAATCAAGTTGCTCACGTGCAGCAAGAATGGCAATGCCATGCCGGCCAATGTGGCCGGACGTTATCAAGACATCTCCTTCCTGTAGCGACTCTGCTCCAGGTGGAACAGGTTCCATCAACTCCCCAATGCCTGTAGTATTTAGGAAAATTCCATCCGCTTCACCATGCGGTACCACCTTGGTATCTCCGGTGATAATCTGCACCTGGCACTCGGCTGTGGTTTGGGCGATGCTATGGAGAACTTTCTCCAGCACAGCTATTGGCAAGCCTTCCTCCAGAATCAGGGAAAGGCTCAGCCAACGTGGAATGGCGCCACTCACTGCGAGATCATTACAGGTGCCATACACTGCAAGTGAACCAATATCGCCACCAGGGAAAAAGATGGGGGAAACCACATAGCTATCAGTGCTGAACGCAAGCCTGTTGCCTGCTGGCTGCAGAATAGCAGCATCGGCAAAGGGCAAAGTACATCCCAGGCTGGGATGTACTATTTGATCCAGTAAACGCCGCATGAGCCTGCCACCCTCGCCATGAGCGAGTGTGACACAGTCGGACTGTGCGGATACGCTCACCGGACAATTAAGTAACCAGGCAGGGTGGGCCATCGAGTCATTCCTGTCAGGTGATGATCGGCAAACGATAACGATAGTAGGCAGCACACGCCCCTTCTGAGGAAACCATTGGAGCGCCCATTGGAGTTTCGGGCGTACATGCCTTGCCAAAACTGGGGCATTCCG
This sequence comes from Planctomycetia bacterium, assembly GCA_016795155.1. Taxonomy (NCBI): domain Bacteria; kingdom Pseudomonadati; phylum Planctomycetota; class Planctomycetia; species Planctomycetia bacterium. Next base: position 209,757 of record JAEUIE010000015.1, read on the forward strand.
TTGGCCGCATCTGTCCGGAAAGAACTTCTCCCGCTTGACACAAACTTGCATCATTCTGCACTTTGGCCGGCATCATGCCAAACCGTTTGCCTGCATTGAACTGCTCCCATTTAGCCCGTAATCTATAGCCACTTTCCGGTATTTCTCCCAACCCACGCCATTCCTGATCATTCACTTCATAAACCTGATCAATCAATTGCCGGGCTGACAGATTTCCTTCAAGACGAACACTGCGAGGGTATTGGTTAGATGTCTGGGCATTACCCGATTCCAATTGCCTGATACATTCGTGAATACCAGCCAGCAGATCGAGTGGCTCAAATCCGGTGACAACCACTGGTACCTGGTATTTCTCCACAAAGGACGCATAGGTGTCGTAACCCATGACGGTACAGACATGGCCTGCAGCCAGGAATGCCTGCACGCGCACCTCAGGCAATTGCATGATCGCCTCCATGGCTGGCTGAACACGCACATGATGTACCAACAGGGAAAAATTCTTAAGACAGAGTTGATGTGCCTGAAGCACTGCCAGTGCAGTAGCAGGAGTTGTAGTCTCAAACCCCACAGCAAAAAAGACCACTTGTCTTTCAGGGTGCTGCTCAGCGAAACTCACTGCCTCCAGCGGCGAGTAGACCATTTTGACAGTTCCACCCTGAGCACGTGTTTGAAGCAAAGAGGAGGTAGAACCTGGCACACGCAACATGTCGCCAAAGCTGCACAGCGTGATGTCAGGCTGCCTGGCTAACTCCTGCGCCTGATCCAGCACCCCAATGGGAGTAACGCAGACTGGGCAGCCGGGGCCATGTACCAGTTCGATGTCATCCTTTAGTGCCGATTCAATTCCATATTTAAGCAGGCTATGCGTCTGACCGCCACAGACTTCCATCAGCACCCAGCGGCGACTGGCTAAACGCTGGATGCGTGTTATCCATTGATGAGCCTGATCCCGGTCACGATATTCATCAAGGTATTTCATGAATGTCGCCCGCTGGTGGTATCTCGGTTGCCAACTCTTCGCGTAATGCAAACTGGTCAAGTTCATCAAACAGGCGGCGTGCCTCATCTGGGTTGACCTTGCTGATGGCTATGCCAGCATGGACGATGACGTAATCTCCTATCTCCGCTTCGGGCACGCACGCCAAGTGACAGACACGGGACAATTCACCAAACCGCACTTCTGCCCTGGCCAGTAGCGGATCGCGGTCGATCCATCGCGTTACTTCGCCGGGAATTCCCAGGCACATAACAACTCCTCAAAGTGAAAGACAGTTCAGCCGTGCAGCAGCCACCACGAGTTGCCCTGCAGCCAGACCACCATCATTGCAGGGAATCATCCCTGGTAAACCTATCCGGCTATTATCATCAAGCAGTTCATTGACCAGTTCAACCAGAATCTTGTTCTGAAAACAGCCGCCAGCAAGCACTACCGGATATGATGGATAGCTTCGAATGATCGCAACAATCGTCTCTGCAACGCTCCGGTGAAAGCGCATCGCAATCGTGCCTGGTTGCTGACCTTGCTGCATATCATGGAGAATTTCGTGCAGCATGGGGCGCCAGTCGAGTTCATGGCTGTTAATTGGAAAGCAATAGCTGCCCGTAGCAGAGCGATCGCAACAGGCTTCCAGCAGCATGGCTGGTTCGCCTTCATAATGTGCTTCAAACCGTGAAAGCAGCAGACAGGCAATGCCATCAAAAAGCCTGCCAACACTGGTTGTCTGCACATGCAACTGAGGCACATCGAGCAAAGGCAACCATGGCTGATAAGGCTCTTCTACCTGGCGCTGCTGTAGCACATTGATCAGTTCATGATGATCGTACAGTTGGCTAAGTAAGGAAAGTGTCACACGGCCTGGCTGCTTGACCGCCATCTCACCGCCGGGCAGTGTAAATGGTCGTAGGTGAGCCAGTCGTCTGGCTTCAGTGACATTTGCCATCAAGACCTCTCCGCCCCAAATACTGCCATCCCCCCCATAGCCAGTGCCATCGAATGCAATACCCAGCACGGTCTTGCCTAGCCAGCCATGTTCCAGCATGGCAGCAACCATATGAGCGTGGTGATGCTGTACTGCAAGCCTCGGCGTTGCCTGTTGTTCTGCCCAGCGGGTGGTAAAGTAGTCGGGATGCAGATCATGCACCAGATGGCCTGGCTCACAATGATATAGCTGGCACAACTGCCGATACTGTTCCACGAATCGTGATTGACCGGCAACGGTATCCATATCCCCGATATGCGGGCCGAGTATCGATTGCTCTCGATTACATAACGCCATCGCCACTTTCTGATGCCCCCCCAGGGCAACCAGTGGCAGTGTGATGTTGACAGGCAAAGTATGAGGAGCCAACCCCCGACCCAGGCGGATCACACTCATCCGATTAGCCATGCAGCGTACGACACTGTCATCGATGGGACGGACAATATCACGATCATGATTCAGCATCTGATCACTGATGTTGCCAAGCTGTTCAGCCGCCGCAGAGGGAGTATAAGCCAGCGGTTCCCCTTCGCGGTTGCCACTGGTAATAACGAGAGGATGATCTACCGCTGAACAGAGCAGATAATGGCAGGCGGTGGTCGGCAGCATGATGCCCACTTCATTCAAACCGGGATGGACATGATTTGATAATCCATTGACAGTATGAGCCCGGCAGAGAACAAGAGGGCCAGCACGACTGGTGAGTGCCTTTTCATTTCCTGTCATGTCTGCCAGAGTTGATGCTGCTTTCAGATCTCTGACCATGACCGCGAGTGGTTTGCTGACTCTGCCTTTACGCTGGCGAAGCGTTAATACGGCAAGATCGCTGGTGGCATCACAAATCAACTGGTAGCCGCCGATTCCTTTGAGTGCAAGAATTCCGCCATTTCTGATGAGTGTTGCACCAGCATCGACGGCCGTTCGAGAATCGTGTAACTCTGCTCCAGACAAAGTCGGACCACAATGCACGCACGACATGGTTTGGGCATGGAATCGACGATCAGATGAAGCAGTAAACTCGTTCCTGCACTCCAGGCACAACGGAAACCGCTTCATGCTCGTATGCTCTCGCTCGAAAGGCATCGAATGCAGAATCGAAAAACGTGGACCACACTGGGCACAATTATTGAACAGATAGTTTTGTCGTCGGGAATCGTTCCCGCACAGAACTTCTTGCAGGCATTGCCCGCATATGACAGTATCGTGAGGTACGCGTGCCCGGAGGGTAGATACGATCGAACCTGCATGAACATCGAAGCGACGATGCCCTTCTGGATACACTTCTTTCGTAATCTGATCTGAAATTACTGCTTCATCTGGCAACTGGCTGGCTAGCCCCATCAGAAAGCGATGCATGTTGACCCCATTGCCCTCCGCATGCATCACTACGCCGGAAGGTTCGTTGGCTACCCAGCCGAAGATATTGCAGGCTGATGCCCAGCGCAATACCGCAGGTCGCAGGCCAATTCCCTGCACTTGTCCCTGCAGTAACACTCGCCTGGCCATGCGGTCAGGAAATGCGGCATGTGGCATGTGAAGTTGTAATCCGCTGTCGCTGGGTTTCCAGATAGCTGCACCAGGCATCGATACCGGTGTTCTTCCAGGCAGATAATGTCAGTACAGTCAGGTCAGGTTGAATACGATGAGCATCACGTTCTGCAGCCTCCACCGAAAAGGGAACATGAGGCAGTAGATCGCACTTACTGAGAACGAGCGCCTGACTGGTACGAAACATTTTCGGATATTTGCCCGGCTTGTCGTCCCCCTCGGTAACGCTGAGTAGCACCACGCGATGGTGTTCACCAAGATCAAAAGACGCTGGGCAGACCAGGTTGCCAACGTTTTCGATGAAGAGAAAATCGTAAGGCTGAGCAGGCAACTTCAGCCAGCCTTGTTCAACCAGTGTAGTGTTCAAGTGGCACGCGCCTCCAGTCGTCAGTTGCTGGGTGGGGGCATAGCGCAACAGTCGTTCTGCATCACGTTCCGTGGCGATATCGCCAACCAGTACTGCCATGCGGAATCGGCCGTTCCAGTGTCGAGCCGTTGCTTCCAGCAGGCTCGTTTTGCCAGCACCGGGTGATGAAACGAGATGAACCACCAGCGTACCCTGATTGGTCCACGTCTGACGAAGCCCGTCTGCATGCGCCTGCTGTTCGCTTAAAACAGGTTTGTCTACCAGAATCTTCATGAGCAGTCTTTCAAATCCTCATTCCATGAGTTTAACATAAAGCAGCTGAAACGCATCACCCCCGGTAATCTGTACCGACGAAGACTGGCATGCCGGGCATTCCGAAGCAAATTTCTCCATGGCCCACTTATGTTCGCAGGATTTACAACGTGCTGTCACCAATCCTGTCTTCACAGTTAAATTCGCTTGTGGGTGCTGTGTTACAAATTCCCGAAATGCTTCATGTAATAACTCTGGCTCGACACCACTTAAGCTGCCCGCTTCAACAGCAATTTCCAGCACTGCAGCTCCCCCATATTCTTCCTGAATGGAGCTTACCTGCTTGAGGAGAGCCAGCATCAATGATCGTTCATGCATGGTCGAGTTCACTGGCCAGTTGACGCAGGATGTCAGGCAGCAGAGCAGTTATCTCTGAAGACAGAGGCTGGCCTGTTTCAAAGCTTTTCCCCTCAATTCCCCAGATGACAACACGGCGAGGCAGCATTTCCAAACGATGAGCCAGTGACAGTGTGTCGGGCAGGCTGAGTTGATGGGTATTCATCGAACGCAGCGACTTCACGCCGGGAATGATTCCTTCGAGAAATTGACCATGTGCCCCACACTGCCACCGATATACCTGGCCCGGTGTTCCACCACTCTGGCAAGCATCAAATACATAGAGCTGATCAACACCATTCAGCCAGTGCAACAGGCCCGCAGGTATTGCCGCCTGTCGAAAGGGAAGGTCAGCCAATCGGCCCAGATCCTCCGCGAGTTTCCAGCCTACCTGGTCATCGCCATGATGGCTGCCCAGGCCAATCAATAAACGCATAGGCCTTTTTTCAGCCACGATCCACCGTAAGCTTGAGGAAATGCGTCGAGCAACTGATGCACGGATCATAACAGCGAATCAGCCGTTCGCATTCGCTGGCAACCTGAGCGTCTGCAAGATGTATCAGACGAGGTAGATATTCACGAAGATCATCTTCCATCTGCCTTTGATTTTGTGAAGTGGGAGGAACGATCTTAGCAAAGGTGACCTTACCCTGTTCATCTACCTGATAACGGTGATAAATCAGGCCCCGTGGCGCCTCGGTGGCTGCACAACCTTCCGCCTTCTGATAAGCTGCATTCTGGCGAGCAGGCGCAAATGGCCGATAGTTTTGGAGAATATCCAGTGCCTCCTCATAAGCATGCACCACCTCCAGACATCGGGCTATGATCGATTGGAAGGGGTTGTTGCAGGGCACAGTAAATCCCACTTCTGCTGCAACCTGTTGTGCCATTGGCGAGAGCATATCGAAGTTGAGATTCACCCGTGCCAACGGGCCGACATGGTAACAGGCTCGGGTTTGTTTGTATACAGAATGCAATGCGGTGCTGTGTTGCACCTGTTCCTCTTCAAACACGTTTTCATATTCATCAAAAGGCAGATTTAATCCTGTAGTAGAACAGATATTGCCTTCGTTCATTGGATACTCATCTGGATGCACGAGCGCAACCATATCATACGGACGCGACATTTCTGGAATTGGAAATGCAGCGACCCACCGTGTCGCAGCCACTGCAGCCTCCAGCCCCCACTGGAAATCAGGAATCAGCCTGGCCAGTTCTTCACGCCGTGGAACTCGATAGAATCCGCCAACCGCCACATTGATCGGGTGGATGGCTCTGCCACCCAGTATTTCCAACAACTCGTTGCCATGCTTTTTCAGTCGCAACCCGCGTGTAACCTCCTGCGGAAACCGTTCAGCCAGTTGAATGCCGCTGGTGCAGCCGAAATAGTCAGGTGCATGCAGCAAATGCACGTGCAACACATGGCTTTCGATCCATTCGCCACAGTATAACAGCCTGCGCAGTTGCCTGATTTCGTGTGGAACTGTGATAGACAACGCGTTCTCCATGGCATGCACTGCCGTCATCTGGTAGGCAATCGGGCAGATCCCGCAGATACGGGCCACCACATCGGGTACTTCGTTCAGTGGCCTGCCTCGAAGAAATGCTTCAAAGAATCGTGGAGGTTCATAGATAGCCAGTTGAAGATCTTCAATCACATTGCCCTTGAGCCGTATGTGCAACCCCCCTTCCCCTTCGACACGGGTAAGTGCATTGACTTGAATGGTTCTCGATGGTGTCATGTGCCTGTCATCGGTAGTGGGAATTTGCCATCTAATCTGCTGCTGATGTCCCGAAACTCCGGAGCATGGGCATTGTAGTTGCGTAACAATGGGATGAGGCTATCGCCTGTGATGCCTTGCGATCGATAGTGTTGAATCAGGCTTCGGGCATTAGCCTGATAAGCAGGGCCAAAACAGGTGTAGCAGCCTCGATCATACGCAGGGCAGATGGCCCCGCATCCTGCCTGTGTCAACGGCCCCAGGCAGGGAACTCCGCGGGCAACAGCAATGCAGACCGTTCCACGCAGCTTGCATTCCACGCAGACGCCGTAAGCAGGCAGCCTGGGTTTGCTGCCTGCCAGCAAGCTGCGAATGACATCGAGCAATTGATGCCGATTGATCGGACAGCCACGCAGTTCATATTCCACTTTGACATGATCAGCAATGGCAGTGGAGCTTGCCAGGCTGGAGATGTAATCAGGCCTGGCGTAGACTGCCTTGAGAAACTCCTGGTGATCGCCCCAGTTCCGCAGAGCCTGAATACCTCCCGAAGTGGCACAGGCTCCAATGGTGATAAGAATCTTCGATTGCCTGCGAATCTCCTGAATGCGCTGCTGATCATGTGGCGTGGTGATGGAACCCTCTACCAGAGTAATATCGTAAGGTCCCTTGACAATGGTACTGCTGGCCTCAAGAAAGTAAGCAATCTCCACCAGTCCGGCGACTGTCAAAAGCTCATCTTCACAGTCAAGGAGCGACAATTGGCAACCATCGCAGGACGCGAATTTGAAGACAGCCAGTTTGAGTTTGGATTCAGCCAGGTGGCTCATCAGAGCCCCTCCACGGCCATCAGCGGCCTGATGTGATCATATCGGAAAACAGGACCATCCTTGCAGACAAAAGTTCCTCCAAGCTGACAATGACCACAATGACCGATGGCACAATTCATATGTCTTTCGAGTGAAAGCCAGATCTGGCCTTCCGGTATGCTCTTCGACATAGCCGCCTTGGCGACAAAATGCATCATGACTTCCGGGCCACAGGTCATCAGGACAGTTTCCGCAGGGTCTGTCACCGCCAGCCTGTCCAGTAATTGAGTGATCACCCCCACTTGTCCGTTCCAATATTCATCAGCCCGATCAACTATAACTTCAACTTGAATGCCTTGATTTCTCCAGTTGTCATATTCACGGCCATAGAGCAAGCCTGCCGGGCTACGAGCACCATGCAAGATCGTCAACTTGCCAAAACGTTGGGGTTCCTGCAGCACGGCATGAATGACTGGCCGCACCGGTGCCAGTCCAATTCCACCCGCAACCACGATAATATCTTTGCCATGGCACTGATCCATAGGCCAGGCAGTGCCGAATGGTCCACGCATACCAATGGACATGCCAGGCTTTAACTGTGTAATGGCATGCGTTACATTGCCTGCTTCCCGAATCGTATGATGCAGCACCGGGCCGGTCATCCCACTGAGAGAAATAGCTGCCTCGCCAACACCGGGCACATACAGCATATTGAACTGCCCGGGTGCATAGGTGAAGGGATGCTGTACTCCATCCAGCACAAAATCAAATGTGCTGACACCAGTTATCTCTTCATGGACTCTGACCAGCCTGGCAGGTGCAGGCTGCCAGGGATTGCCGGAATGTATCATGTCGAATTGCCCCCCGTTGCGACATGCAGCATGGGCAGTGAAATCGACTTGCGAATAGCGGTAACCTCTTCGGTAATATCGATTCCTACCGGGCACCAGGTGATACATCTGCCACAGCCAACGCAGCCCGATGTGCCAAACTGGTCATGCCAGCTTGCCAGCTTATGTGTCATCCACTGACGGTAACGGTCGTGAATCGTTTTCCGTACCGTTCCACCGTTGGTATAGCTCAAATCGGTATTGAAACAGGAATCCCAGCGTCGGACACGGTCCACTTGCTCGGACTGAAGATCGGTCACTTCCGAGACAGTTGAACAGAAACACGTTGGGCAGACCATCGTGCAGTTGGCACAGGATAAACATCGCTGAGCGACAAGTTCCCATCGTGGATGATTCAGGTTATTCAGGAGTATATCGCGTATACCATCGGTATCCATTTGCTTGCTGATCTGACGTTCCGCCTGTGCTCTGGCTTCTTCCCCTTGCCTTAACTGTTCCGCGGTAGCCTCGTATGAGTGGAGTTGTTTCGCAATGGTTTCACCCAATGTGGTTCCCACTTCAACAATGAAGCCATCGCTGAGTTCCGTAAGGCCCAAATCGAAACCGGAGGTGCAACGTGGCCCCGTGTTCATCGAGGTGCAGAAACAGGTGGATGCAGCCTGGGTGCAGTTGACAGCAATCAGGAATAGATTCTCCCGCTGGGCCTGGTAATATGGATCGACATAGGGGCCATGCAGAAAAACGCGATCCTGCACAGCCAGCGCTGCCAATTCGCAAGCGCGCATGCCCAGCAAGGCGAGTTTCTGCACAACTGGCTCAGGTGTTTCCATTTTCCAGCCTAGTTGCACTCTGATAGCTGTGCCCACTTTGATGCTTGGTGGAAACAGGTATTTCTTCCAGGAATGCGGGCCTACCACAAACCCGAAATATTGATCATCTTCCCGTTTCTTCAGCCTGTAGTGGCCTGGCTGTTGTTCATCCGTCCAGCCTCGAGGCAACTCGCCAACACTTTGTAGGGCATCATAGACAATGGCATCCTGGCTGAGGGTGGGGCCAACGACCTGATAACCCTGTACGATCAGCAGATCGATCAGCGACTGAAGTTCAGCATTGGCGAGGAACTGTGGTTTCATCAGTGAACTTGAACTACGGGTTCATTCTCAGCATACATATCGAGCAGTTGCAGGCGGGTAGCAGTCAGTCGCCTCGATAGTGCCTGTGCGATACGCTGCATCATGAGGAAGCCGATTTCGTGATCTGCCTGGCACAGTGCCAGAAACTTCTCTGCTGGCCAGGCGATTAACGTGGCGGGCACGATGGTGACAGCAGAAGTAGTCATTACACCATTTCCTAAAAGAGCTGACCATGCCAGTATTTCTCCCGGACCAACGCTCAGCACCCGTTTCAGTCCACGCCGCGGGATGTGGATATCCAGAGCCACAGTTCCTTCCACCACCAGATAAAAGGTATGGTGACTCATATTCTCCTGAAACAAAGTTGTTGAAGAGGCATAATGCTGCACCACTGCCGAGGCTGCAAGCCGATGCAGATGATGATCGGACATCCCCTCCAGTAATGGAACTGTTCGTAAAGTTGCAGAAATGTCCATAAGGCAAACGAGACCAGCAGGAATAAAGAATCAGGATGCCATTGTGATGAATTTGGGTGCAACTTGCAAGAAGGAACACTTGAGTACTGGTAAGCGATCAGTCGTAGTATGCAGGAGTCTTCACCATAAAACTGATGCCATTGCTGCTTCAGCCTCGCGTTTTTGCCTATCGCTTCAGACTGGCCTTGCACCCTTGTTGATTCCTGCTATGGTGCCGAACCATCGTATTGCGAGGGGGCGGATCATGTCTGGAATTCGATGGCTGTTGAGTTCAGTGCTGTTCCTCTTGGCAACGGGAAGTTCTGGGTGTTACGTCACCGATTGGCGCTGGATCTGGGAGGATGACGATGACTATCACTGTGAAAAAGTCCAGGTGCAGATGCCGGGTAGTACTATGGCTGTCTCTGTTCCTGCTCAGCGTTAGTCTTAGCGGATGCATGCTGGCTGCTGCGGGTGCCGTAGCTGGAGCCGGAGCGTATGCCTATTACCAGGGCAATTATTCGCAGATGCACGCCGCAGAATTCGGCAGAACCTGGCAGGCTGCCAAGTCAGCGCTCAGCGATCTGGCTTTGCCGGTGATCAGTGAACATCATGAAGGGCTGAAAGGCACCATCAAATCAAGCCTGCCAGATGGCACCAGCATCAGCATCGATCTGGAAGAGCAGCCTCGTATCATGGCAAGCGACAGCCATCAGACCGAAGTGAACGTACGCGTTGGTACCTTTGGCGATCAAGCACAAAGCCAGAAGATTCAGCAGCAGATTCAGTCACACATTGTTGGCCAGAATGTCACAGCTCCACCAGCCAATCGTTTGCCTCCATTGAATTCAACAGTGGCTCCGCCGCCACCTGCGACGAGCACCTCAAATGCCACGCCACCACCTGCGACAGGCCCCCAATGGAAGCCTGCTACCGCAACTGGTTCACAAACACTGCCACCCTAAGCTTCATGAAGCATCTTACTGCTTCTATGAAAAGGGTGGCATTCCTGCATTGGCAGGATGCCACATCAATGATTTCTTGAAGTAATACAATTTGTCTCTCTCGTTACGGACCAGACCAGTTCATGGACTCGGTCCATTGGTTTCGCTGCCCAGGATTCGAGGCCTTCGTTTCTTATACTTAATGGACGTTGCCAGGGTGCGGTCAAGTATCAGAGCTCCAACCATTCACCAATTCCTGGATCATTTATCAAACTGCATGATAATATTACTCTCACCCTTCACACCATCACCGCAAAATTATCGAATCGCAACGTCTCGTCCCACCACTTCATTCACCAATCATTCATACTCTGCAATCAACTTGGTTACTGCGAAGCCTCTGCTTACAATGATGGTATCATCAAGCATTGGAGATCTGAATTGAGCCCATCAAAACTGATTCGATTCCTCCTCCTGCTGGCACCGGGCATCTTCACTCTCTCCACCGGCTGCCAGAAAGAACGACAAGCACCTCCCCAGCCGCCTCCCCCTGTTGTTTCTGTTTCCCAACCCGTTCTGCAGAACGTGCAGATGTACAACGAATATAACGGCAACCTCGAAGCGGTGGAATCGGTCCAGATCACTGCTCGCGTCAAAGGGTTTCTTAACGAAATACTGTTCAAGGAAGGCGACGAAGTTCAGAAAGACAGTCTGCTCTTTCAGATTGATCCGCGAGAGTACGTTGCCGCTGTCAAGAGAGCCGAAGCAGACAGGCAGAAGGCCGAAACCGAATTGAAACGAGCAGTCAAGGAAGAAGAACGCGTGGCAAAACTTCGGACAACAGGCGCTGTCAGCGAAGAGGAGTTTGAACAGCGTGTTGCAGCCAAGGATGCTGCCCAGGCAACACTGAGACAGACCGAGGCAGCAAAGGAAGCCAGTCAACTGCAATTGGATTTCACCGAAATACGAGCACCTATTAAAGGGCAGATCAGCCGAACCCAAGTCACCCGCGGTAACCTCGTTGGACAGAATGACAACACCATGCTGACCACCATCGTCAGCATGGATCCACTCTATGTCTATTTCGACATTCCCGAACGCGATCTCGTCGAATATCAGCGGGCATTGCAGGCTGGCCAGCAGGCCGAAGTGCTGAGCAGAAAGCTGCCTCTGGATATTGGCGTCGCCACAGAACAGGGTTTCCCGCATCCTGGGTTCATCGACTTCCGTGAGAACCGCGTCGATTCAGGCACCGGCACGGTCCGCATTCGCGGTCGGGTTGACAATCCTCGCGTTCCGCCTGGCAACGCTCGTCTTCTGTATCCAGGGTTGTTTGCCCGTGTCCGCGTGCCTTTTGGAGATGCCCGATCCATCCCGGTGATTCCCGAAGATGCACTCATGACCGGCCAGGAAGGTCGTTATGTCTATGTGCTGGGCGAGGGCAATGTGGTTCAGAAGCGAACGGTCACCATCGGCCCAGCCATCTGGAAATCTGCCCTTCCGAAAAAAGATGATCCACTCGGCTGGACGCTCGAAGCTGCACAGCCGAATCCTGAAAAGAAAGAGGCGAAACCTGTCTCTGTCACATCGGTCATCTCCATCACCAGTGGTTTGTCTCCTGAAGACAAGGTAGTGATCAACGGCTTGACCAAAGCAAGACCCGGCTTACCCGTCACTCCAGAAATGCAGGTATTGAAACCGCCACCTAAGGCGAAGTAATCGTTCGTTTCATTCCCTAGCATTCAGGATTCATCTATGTTTTCGCGGTTCTTTATCGACCGACCTGTCTTCGCCAACGTTATCGCGGTCATCACGATTCTCTTTGGTCTAGTAGCACTCTATCGGCTGCCCGTGGAACGCTACCCCGCCATCACGCCGCCCACGGTGGTTGTCAGCGCAGTATACCCTGGCGCTAATGCCAAAGTGGTTGCCGACACGGTAGCCGCTCCTATTGAACAACAGGTAAATGGCACCGAGAACATGATGTACATGTCCTCCACCAGTTCTGCTGATGGCTCCTATGCACTGACCATTACTTTTGAAATTGGCACCAATCTCGATGATGCCCAGGTGCTGATTCAGAATCGCGTCTCCATTGCCGAGCCAAGCCTTCCCGAAGAAGTGCGCAGGCAAGGCCTTTCGGTGAAGAAGCAATCTTCCAACATCGTGCTGGCAGTATCCCTCACTTCGCCGAGCAAGAAGTACGACAGCCTGTTCCTTTCCAACTATGCGACGTTGCGATTGCGTGATGAACTCAGCCGTGTCGAAGGTGTGGGTGATGTCATGGTTCGCGGCGTCGGTTCTTATGCCATGCGTGTCTGGCTCGATCCCGACAAACTTGCCGCCCGGCAACTTACTACCCAGGATGTGACAGCTGCCCTCGCCCGTCAGAACATTCAGGTAGCAGCCGGCCAGATCGGACAGCCTCCCACTCCCGATGGCCAGCGGTTCCAGATGACAGTGACCACTCTGGGGCGACTCACCGATCCGGAACAGTTCGAGAAGATCGTCATCAAATCCAGCATCGCTGGTCAGGTAGTCTATCTCCGTGACATTGCCCGGGTGGAGCTCGGCGCGCAGACCTACGATTCATTCGCTTCCCGCAATGGCAATGACTCTGCCAACATTCTGATTTATCAGTTGCCAGGCTCCAATGCCATCAATGTCTCCAAGGCTATCCGGGTTGCCATGGAACGCATCAAGCCAACGCTTCCTGATGGAATGGAATACGCGATTCCCTTTGACACTACCAAGTTCGTCGATGCCGCTATTCGCGAAGTCTATGTGACCTTGTTTGAAGCAGGTGTGCTGGTGCTCATAGTCATCCTCGTCTTCCTGCAAAGTTGGCGGGCCTTGCTCGTTCCAGCCACCACCGTACCTGTCACCATTATCGGCGCATTCGCCTTCATGCCGATGCTGGGCTTTTCAGTGAACATGTTGACACTGTTTGGCCTGGTATTGGCCATCGGCATCGTGGTGGATGATGCCATCGTGATTGTGGAAAATGCTGCACATCATATCGAACGGGGCCTCGCCCCACGTGAAGCTACCATCAAAGCCATGTCCGAAGTGACGGGCCCGGTGATCTCCATCACATTGGTTTTGATGGCGGTGTTCCTGCCAACCGCTTTCATGGGTGGCATCACCGGCCAGCTCTATCGCCAGTTTGCTCTCACTATTGCTGCCACCGCCATCATCAGTGCCATCAATGCATTAACCCTGAAGCCTGCTCAGTGTGCAACTTACCTCAGGCCTCATACTGGCAAGAACATCTTCACCAGGATATTTGATTTCGTCTATCGCCCCATTGAATGGGGTTACACCTGGTGCATCAGGCAACTGGTCAAAGTCTGGGTTATTGTTCTATTGCTCTTTGCCGGCCTGGCTGGTTTTACCGCCTGGTGGTATCAGCGAACGCCGACAGGCTTTTTGCCTACTGAAGATCAGGGCTATGTCATGATCTCGATCAATCTGCCCGATGCAGCGTCGCTGGATCGCACGCACGATGTGATGGAACGCATGAACAAGGTCTTCGCCAGCACCAAGGGAGTGCAGCACTGGTTTGTGATTGGCGGTTTCTCCATGCTGGAAGGCACCAGCGCCCCCAATGCCGCCACCGCCTTCGCTGCCTGGTCCGACTGGTCGGAACGCACCACGCCGGAGCTTTCCCAGGAATCGCTAGTTCGCCAACTGCAGATGGAGTTCGCTAAGATTCAGGAACCCTTTGTCCTGGTATTGGTTCCGCCCTCCATTCAGGGGCTTGGCGTATCCGGTGGGTTCCAGATGATGGTCGAAGACAAGGAAGGCGTTGGCCCAGATATTCTGCAGGAACGTACACAGGCCATACTGGACGCTGCCAAAAAACGACCAGAAATCGGCATGGCGGCATCCACTTTCCGCGCCGGTGTGCCTCAGATATATCTGAACATTGACCGCACCAAGGCTGAACGCATGGGCGTTCTGCTCAGTGATGTCTTTGCGACGCTGCAGGCAAACCTCGGCTCGGTCTACGTGAATGATTTCAACAAGTTCGACCGAACCTACCAGGTGCGTGTGCAGGCGGATGCTGCATTCCGAGGCGATCCGAGCAAACTGCGTCGCTTGGAAGTTCGCAACCGCACCGGTGGCCGCGTTCCCTTGGCCACACTGCTCGATGTCGAGAACCGCATCGGCCCACAGTCCATAGCTCGATACAACCTCTATCGTGCAGCATCCATCAATGGCGGCTCGGCACCAGGCGTCAGTTCGGGCGAAGCGTTGAAAACCATGGAAGATATTGCCGGCGAAGTGTTGCCTCGCTCCATGGGATTCGAATGGACTGGAATTGCCTTCCAGGAAAAACGCATCAGCGGTGAGGCAGTGATCGTCTTCAGTCTGGCTGTCTTCCTCGTTTACCTGGTGCTGGCTGCACAATATGAAAGCTGGATTCTTCCGCTGGCAGTGATTCTCGTGGTACCGCTCGGCTTACTGGGCGTGGTCGCAGCGGTCAACATCCGGGGTATGGATAACAACATCTACACCCAGATTGGCGTGGTGTTGATCATTGCACTGGCCAGTAAGAATGCCATTTTGATCGTCGAGTTTGCCCGCGAGTTACGTCTGTCGGGTAAAACTATTCTCGAAGCTGCCATTGAAGCAGCTAAAATGCGTTTCCGCCCGATTCTCATGACCAGCTTCGCATTCATCCTCGGCGTCATGCCTTTAGTCTGGGCTCGCGGCGCCGCAGCGGCCAGCCGACAAGCCCTGGGCACCGCAGTCTTCGGCGGCATGATTACTTCCACCGTACTGGCTGTCTTTTTCGTCCCCGCTTTCTATGTTGCCATTCAAAGCTTCATCGAACTCATCAGCGGTCCGCCGAAGAAGATCGTGGATGTACCCAAAACACCGGATACCACGCATTAGTTGAATTTCTCCCCCTTGTAATTACAAATCCCGCACTGATTTGTGCAGTAAAACAGTTCGGTGCCACGCAACCCAGAGAGAACCCGCATCGGCAAACGGATTACAAATTCTACTACCATGATATCTGTTTAGAAACACAACCGGGTTCAATCTGAAATCAGATTGAACCCTGGTTATGATTTATAAGTCTAATAGCTATCAACCTCACTGCACCTTGAACTGCGAAGGGGTCTTCACGGCAATCTGGGGTAACCCCTGATACATGCTGACTTTGCCTTCCACGGTTACCGTTTTACCCTGATATTTCTTCTTGATACCATCCGCGCCGCCTTCCCACTTTTCAAAATCGCCTTTATAAACAACCGCCTTGAAGCATTTCTTGTTGTCTTTACCAAAGTTCAGAATGGCAATCGTGCCTGACCTTGGAATGAACACTTCATTCACCACGCCACGTACCACCGCTTCCTCATCCTTCTTCGCTTCAATGGCTTTAACATCCGAAGCGGGAATCGCTTCTTTTTCGCCTGCCTTCTTCTTGCCAGCCTGGGTCAGCAGAAAATCAGCAGCAGGCGGCCTGATGCCATTCGCCTGGTTTTCGCTTTTGATCTTGTCATCTTCAGGCGGATGATCGACAACGATGAACAGCGTAAGAAACAGGAGTGAGGTGTACAGCATGTGAATGACCTTTTGATTGCTTAGGTTATGTTACTTGTCGATAGCGGAAGGAGCTACCGGTCTCGTGTCAAGTGCCGGCACAGCACCTGGTTTGGTTCGATGGCCTGGCTCAATAATGAAGCTTTCGCCCCGCTTGGGAGCCTTGGCCTGCACATCCATCTTGCGTGCAGCATCGGCCAAGCCAGTAGCACGGTCCTTGTCGCCATGCACCACGAAGGCCTGCCCCACCGAAGTGAATTGTCCCAGCCACTCCAGAATCTGCTGTCCGCGTGCATGGCTCGAAAACCCAGTGACTTTTTCAACCTGCAGTTTCACTTCTGTTTCCTTCATCTCGCGTTCGAACTTATCGCCCCGTCGTTCTTCCCACGGAATCTCGATCTTTCTTTCACCAGCCTGCAGCTTGGCGCCAACAGAGCCAGGGGCTTGAAAGCCGACCAGGAAAACCGCGTTCTTTTCACTGCCTGCTATTTTGAGCAGATGCTTGGGCGACATGGCATGGTCGAGCATACCGCTGGTGGAGAGATAAATCGCCGGCTCGCTGTTTTTCATCGTATGGCGAGCCAGCGTTTCATCGCCTCGCGCATCGCGATAACGATTGCGGTAGAACAGGCCGCCTTCCTGTTTCGACTGCTTCAGAGCATCCGGATCGTAATACTCTTTGTACTTCGAATAAATCTGGGTCGCCCTCTGGGCCGAAGATGAATCGCAGAAAATGGGAATATCCTGGCTCAAAATACGCTTCTGCATCAGATCGTGCAGCACGAAAATCAGGCATTGCGTTTTGTGCAGGCCGAAAGAGGGCAGCAAAACCGATCCGCCATTATTAATGATGTCGTTAAGTCGCTTGCCAAACGCATCGAAGCTGACAAAGTCTCGTGCCGAGGGGCCATATGTTGATTCAAACAGTACCGCATCGGCTCCGTAGTGTTGTGTCGGCTTGCACAGAATAGGCGTATGATCCGGCCCCATGTCGCCCGTGAAGAGAAGTTTCACCCCTTCCACCCAGAACTCCACCATGGAGGAGCCGAGAATGTGGCCGGCATCGGTGTACCGCAGTGTCATGCCATGCTTTTCAAACTTGCGATTGTAAGGCACTGCAACAATCTGCTTAAGCACCTGAGCCACGTTTTCAATGGAACCCAGCGGTTCACGTTCATCGCGGTTGTCTTCCATAATGCTCATGGACGATTCGAGCATGACCTTGGTGATGTCACGTGTCGCATCCGTGCAGTAAATCGGCCCAGTAAAACCCTTGGAGCAAAGCAAAGGTAGCCGGCCTGAATGATCGATATGAGCGTGCGTCAGAAAGACAGCCTTCACGTCTTTCGGATCAAACGGAAACTCGACATTATCCTTCTCTGGCTCTGGCAGATCAGCTTGAAACATGCCGCAATCAACGAGAAACAATCCCTTGCTGCATTCGAGCAGATGACACGAGCCGGAGACCTGCTGCGTGGAACCGTAAAAAGTGAGCTTCGGATACCTCTTCGGCTGATGACGGGCATGAGCGAAAGCCTGCGTAACTGCCAGCGAGCCAGCCACGGAGCCAAGAAATCGACGTCGGGTGATCATGTTCCACACCAGGAGCGTTAAGTACCGTAGTAGTATAGCTTACAGGAACTGCGACGTATGGGAGTATGCTTCCTTTGGCAGCCACGGGCATACATCATGTTCCGTGGTTTTGTTCATTCCAGTCGGAAGTGACGATATATGCAGGAACTACACAGACTGAGGAAAACATGAGTTTTGCATTTCACGGAGTGCTGATTCGCACTAGCGAAACGGAAGCTCGTGCCATGTTTGCTTCAATTCATTCGCACTTACCTCTTCGATTGGTTCTGCTCAACGACAGTATTTATGGCGTGTATGCCAAAGGCCATCCTGATGCAGCAGACGAACTTCGTCGGATAGCTGCATACTTCTCGGAGGTTAGTGGTGTGGCATTCTTTTACTAGTACGACAACTGTATGGAGTCCTGGTATCAACTCTATGAAAATGGTCAAATGACACATGAACAGGTTTGTGGTTCTCCAGACAACACCTGGGGAGACGGAGGACTGTTTGACTCAATCGGCGGAGATAATTCCCTACACGATATTGTCGAAGAAGCATTTCTGTGGGATCATTCTGTGGTGATCGCCTAGAATCAAGCCGAATTGTCTAATGCTCCAAAGAGCGATGACCAATGAGGAAATGTGCAACATGAAGCCAACTTTGTTGCCACGAGGTCGTTTCGGTTGGCACTGCCTGCTCCTGTTGCTGGCTGGCGGTTGCGGCTGGTTTATCTGGTTCCAGCTAGTCGCCATGATGGAGCCTCAGCCACGCTATCGACTGACATTGAAGGAAGAGCCGAGGCAAGTTACCTGGAATCTGTTGGGACCATGGTTGAATGTTGTTTACTACGATAATTCCGGTAGCACTTCTGCGTATCACCGCTTGAGTGATGGCGAGATGGTATTTTCTTTTGACACTCATCGACCAGATAGCGGCTGGGGAAGATATGTCTCTAACAACTCGGATGTAGATACCCTTGTGATAGGTCGCCCAGCAGGCAAATTTCATTTGCACCACATTAATCCACAATTGCAAACACGCACCAAGTTGCCGGGCTTTACCACTGCAGAATCAACACCGCTTGTCTCACCGAGTGGTACTTATTCAGCTGTCATGAGCAAAATGTCGCTTGAACCTTTTCAACAGTTAGGAAACACGAACACATCGATGCTACTCTCGAGTGTGTTTACATCCAGGCTTGGAGGTCAACTCTTCAAGTTCATTCCTCTGTTTCGAGTGTATCGAACAAGCGATCAGATGCTTATCGGGGAACAGGCCATGCCAGGCATTATCTCAGGCTGGGGACATGCCAAGCTGTTGGAAGATGGCGAACATATCCTCCATTCACCATATTTTAACCATGGCGTTGTCAGCGAATATCTCCTTAAGACTCACAGAACTCCGGTAGCCAAGGCACAGCTGGATGCCAAAATGCCTGGTCTTCGATTATTTAACTATCGTACAGGGAAAATTGTCAGGGAATGGCCTGAGATCAAGTCTCCAAGCATGGACTGGATTGATTCAGAAAATGTGCTGATTCATACTAATTTTGAAGACCCCACCACACTATGGGCTGCTTCGCGCAATTCACGCAACCCGCGCTGGTATATCCTGAACACGAGAACGTTGTCGTTGTTAAATCTTCGTTCTTCGCCATTTCCGTCAGAAGTACGTGTAGCACCTCATGGGAAAGATTGGGCAGTGTTGCAGACCACTGAAAACTCTACAGCTGGAAACAAGTCGAGCAAACTCTCCATATATGGTAGAGCAGGTATAATTCTCGAAAACTGCGACCTTGGTGAGCATGCGAACAACATAGAATTTGGCGTGATACCAAATCAGAAACAGCTATTTGTGTCTGAAGGTAGAGATTCAATTGTGCCTCAATGGCACAATTGGGTGAATCGCTATCCGTGGCTTAGACATGTCCCTTTGGGGCCAAAGACTTTGCGCAGCGTTCTTGATCTTGCCAGCGGACAGAAGTTACTTCAGCAGCAGGGAGTATGGCAACGTACCTCCACCGATGGGCGATATCTGGTTTGCGGCAATGATAGTCAATCCGAAGTACAACTGGCGGTGTACGATCTGCCGATCAAACCACTTTCCTGGTGGGCGATCTGGTTGCCACGCGTGGCGGGAATGCTTCCCTTGTTGTTATGGATTATCTTTGTGTTGCGGAGAAGAAGATTTAGAGCATCTAACAAAATGAGCTAGTGCTTCTCGTCCAGTCAGGCTATAAGTTTGGCGAGCAAGGAGCACTGCTATGGCCAAACCGATTTTGGATGATCAACTCTGGGCATTGATTGAACCATTGTTACCGGTTCCCA